>JAGVUK010000212.1 GCA_019136335.1 Methanomicrobiales archaeon | reverse complement strand
CGGGGAGCGACTCGCCCCGGTCGAGCCCCCAGGCGGCCACGTCCTGCCCGGTCAGCTGGATCTCATAGGCTCCCGACGCCACAAGGCGCCGGACGGCGTCGAGGATAGCTTCGGGCGGAGCGCTCACGAGCCGCCCCCGTGCGAGCCGGGTGATGCAGTAACTGCACCGGCCGACGCACCCGCTCGCCACCTGCACCACCCCGATCGCACCGGCACCACGGCTGCCGACGCCGTCGGAGCGTTCCTGGATCTCGGCCGGGAGAATGACGCGCGGCGTGCAGACCGACCGGATCAACTCCATCTGCACGAGCGGCATGCACCCGGTCACGTAGAGGTCCCGGCCGGCGAACAGAGCGAGGCGCCGGAGCATCTTTCGTTCGGTCGCCCCGATCACCGTGCAGGTGTTGACGATCACCGCGTCCGCCTCGTCCGGCCCGGTCAGCGTGCACCCGAGCCCCTCCAGTATCGCCGCGAGCCTCCGGGCGTCGGCGTTGTTGTAGGTGCACCCGTAACTCTCGATGTAGACTTTCTTCCCTCTCAGATCATCGATGGTGATGGTGAACGACTCTCCCTGCGCGGTCGGGCCGCCGGCCCGATCGCCCGGCGGTGTGCTCTCCCCTGTCGGCCGGAGAATATTCTGCCATCTCCCGGCCGATCCGTGCGGAGCACAATACTTAACCGCTAATATTACAATTTCTTTACTCGATGATTAAAATAGGGTTGCTGGGATGCGGCAACGTCGGGCGCATCATCGCCACGCACGCCGAGAGCATCCAGGTTGTTGCGGTCTTTGATATCATCCCCGGGCGGGCGGAGGAACTGGCGGCGCTCTGCCACGCCCGGCCATACACGGACTTTGACGCCTTCATGCGGGAGGACTTCTCGATCGTCGTGGAGGCCGCCTCGGTCGACGCCGTCAAACTCTACGGGGAGGCGGTCCTCCGGTCGGGACGGGATATCGTCGTCCTCTCCGGGGGAGCGCTCGCGGACGAGGAGTTCCGTGAACGCCTCATCGAGGCTGCACGGGCGGCGGGAAAGAAGATCCGGGTCCCGAGCGGCGCCATCATCGGGCTCGACAACCTCAAGATCGGCCAGGTTTCGCCGCCGAAAAAACTCCTCCTCCGGACGACAAAACCCCCCGCGTCGCTTGGGCTCTCTGTTGCGGCCCGGACAGAGGTATTTAAGGGGCTGGCGCACGATTGTATAAAGCAATACCCGAAGAACATCAACGTCGCGGTAGCATTGGGACTCGCTGCCGGCCGGGATGCCGACGTGGAGCTCTGGGCCGACCCCGCAGCGGAGAGGAATATCCACGAAATATTCGTCGAGGGCGACTTCGGGGACATCTACGTCCGGGTCAGGAACGTCCCAAGCCCCGATAACCCCGCCACAAGTTATATGGCGGCCCTCTCCATCCTGACGCTCTTAAAGAACCTCGATAACCCTCTGGTGGTGGGTACGTAGCAATGGAAGCGGAGATTCGTGCGCTTAAAGTCCGGAAGAACGCAGTCGTCATGGCGCATAACTACCAGCCCCTGGAGATCCAGGCGTTCGCCGACGTGGTGGGCGACAGCCTCGAGCTCGCGGTGAAGGCGAAGGAGACCGGGGCGGACCTGATCGTCGTCTGCGGTGTCCGGTTCATGGCCGAGACGGCGAAGATCTTAAATCCGAACCGGAAGGTCGTCATCCCGGTGGAGGATGCGGGGTGTCCCCTCGCCGACTTCCTGACCCCGGACCTGATCCGGGAGGCAAAAGAGCGGTATCCCGATGCCGCCGTGGTCGTCTACGTCAACAGCACGGCGGAGAGCAAGGCGCTCGCCGACATAACCTGCACCTCCGCAAACGCAGTTCAGGTCGTCAGGTCGCTCCCAAACGATACGATCCTCTTTGGGCCGGATGCGAACCTCGCGGCATACGTCCAGCGTGAGCTCCCGGAGAAGACGATCGTCCCGGTGCCGCCCGGCGGCCACTGCTACGTCCACACCGGGTTTACCCTTGCCGACGTCGAAGCGGCCAAAAAGAAGGGCGGTATGATCGTCTGCCACCCCGAATGCCTGCCGGAGGTCCAGGAGCAGGCGGACATGATCGCGTCCACGGGGGGCATGGTCCGGGGCGCGGCCGGCGGGGACGAGCCCTGGTCGGTCTTCACCGAGCGGGAGATGGTCTCCCGTCTCCGGGTGCTCTACCCGGGAAGGGTCTTTTACGAGAAGCCGGAGGCGGTCTGCGCGGATATGAAGAAGATATCCCCTGCCGATCTGCGGCAGGCGCTCGAGCGCGAGGAGCACGAGGTCGTCCTCCCCCGGGAGGTCATGGACCGGGCGCGGCGGGCGATCGAGCGGATGATCGCCGTCGGGGCGTGAGTGCGGATGATCCCGATCGAGGACCTGCTCGGGTTCGTCCGGGAAGATGCGCCGTGGGGTGACGTCACCTCCGAAGCGGTCGTCCCCGACGTCGCCTGCCGGGCGGTGGTCCGGGCGAAAGGCCGGGGGGTCGTCGCGGGACTTCTGGAAGCGCGAACACTCTTCGAGCACTTCGGGGTCACGGTCCGCGAGCGTTCCGCCGACGGCCGGGCGGTCGTCCCGGGGACGGTCCTCCTCGAACTCGACGGCCCCGCGCGGACGATCCTCCTCGTAGAGCGGACAGCGCTCAACATCATCGGGCGAATGAGCGGGATTGCGACCCGGACCCGGGAGGCGGTCGAGGCCGTCAGGGCGGTCTCGCCAGACGTCCGGGTCGCCGCGACCCGGAAGACGGCCCCGGGGCTCCGGATGCTCGACAAGAAGGCGGTAATCCTCGGTGGGGGCGACCCGCACCGCTACTCCCTCTCGGACATGGTCCTGATCAAGGATAACCACCTTGCGCTGGTGCCCCTCCCGGAGGCGATCCGGAGAGCGAAGAAGGAGAGCCTCTACCGGGCGGTCGAGGTGGAGGTCGAGACAGTAGAGGACGCGATCACGGCCGCCGGCGCCGGCGCCGATATCATCCTGCTCGACAACATGACCCCGGACGCGGTCCGGGAAACCGTCCGGGCGCTTGCCGGGCGGGGTCTCCGGGACCGCCTGACCCTCGAGGTATCCGGGGGGATTGGGGATGACGACCTCGCCGGGTACGCCGCCGCCGGGGTAGACATCATCAGCATGGGTGCGCTCACCCACACGGTCAGGAACTTCGACGTGAGCCTGGATATTCTCCCGGGCGCGGGCACGGTCCGGGTTCCGTGACTGGTGCCGGAAGCGCCCCGGCAAGGTCGTGGTTCATGAGATACTCCCGGATCGCCCTCGATCCCGCCCAACCGGCGTCAAGCTGTCTGACGACCGCATCGATATTTCGGGCCTGTTGCCGGATCGCGTCCGACTGTTCGTTCTCGGCCAGATCGGCCATCGCCATGAGCACCTGGAGGGGGTGGCGGATCCGGTCGGCAAGGGTCGCGAACTGCTCGATGTTCGCTTCGATCTGGTCAAGAGCCTTTTTTTTCTGCTCCTCAAGTGATGCCGGTGTCTCTCCTGTGTCGATCTGCCGCCATGCCCCGTTCTGCCGGATGACGGCGGTCTGATGGGTGGAGGCGATCTCCAGCAATTCGCATGCCCCACAGGCACCGAGCGGGTAGGCACAGACGGCGTTGATCCGGTTGTCCTTGAGGGACCGGTTGATCGTCGCCTCATACCCCATAAAAGCGTCCCATTCCGCTGCCGTCAGCCAGGAGAGGTTGCCGGTGATGAACAGGCCTTCGTACCCTCCCTCCTGCGCCTCGAGTCCGTTTTTGATGCAATTCTCCGCTGCGGCAATGCCCGAGAAGGTGCCTTCGCGGAAGTACCAGTCGCGCGCATCCAGGATCTCGACCTGCCTCCGTTCCAGGCGTCGGTCCAGGTCTTTGACACTTCTTGCGAGCACCCGCCGGGCTGAACCGGCCTGCAGGGGCTCCGCAGTGATCCATATGCAACGGGCGTTCTGTTCCAGCCCGGACTGGAAATAAGGCACCAGGGTGTCGATAAGGTCGTGCCGGTGCTGATAGATGAGGCAGGCATGTGTGCCCCATGGTAGCCTGGAGAGGGGCGCCGTTGTTCCATCCCTGCAGCAGTCACTGTCCGTCACTGTGGCAACATCCTCGTAGGCGTCAGGATCCGCTCCCGGGATCCGGGTTGCCCGGCATCGCGCCTGCTGGGGCGAGCACTACCCGTTGTTCCCGGAACGTCTGCGATAGGGGGATAGAACGCCCGGGGTAAAATAGGTTTCCAAAAATCTCTGTGGTGTGAGGCAAATCTCTCCCCGCCCCGGCCGGCATTTGCCTGGCGGTATACCGTTCAGACTCATGGGATCGCCCGGAATCCCCGGACGGACAATTGCGCGGGGGTGAGAAGAGCAGGAGGATCAGGATGCGTCCGGCATATCCTCCATCGCGAGCTCATCGAGGAACGGCATGACCCCTTTGACGTACGGCGCGGGTTTCCCCTCCCGTATCCCGATCTCCCCGTAGGCGACGATTTCCACGACCAGCGGGAGCTCATCCAGGCGCCGGGTGAAGAGGGGGTCCGACTCGGTGGCGAACCGCAGGAATGCATCCAGCCTGATGAACGGGCGCTCCAGGTCGGGGACGTCGCCGTACTCCTGCAGGTCTTCCTTGAGTGTGGAATCCCTGGCCAGGTCTTCCTCAAAGTAGAGGTAGATGTGGAAGTTGTGGCGCTTTCCCATCGTATCAAGATCCCTGATATCGATCTTCGCTCCGGGGATGATGCCGAGGCGTTCCAGGTCCGGCGGGAACGTCGTACCCTCCGGTGTACCGGTCGGACTCTTCATACTATGGTGAAGGGAGCGATAGTAGAAAAAAGCACCCCCCGGGGGCAGCCCCGCGGGGGTAAAACCTTATACTCCGGCGCTCTAAGGTGGGCGTGAGGTGGCCTATGGCAGGAAAGGATTCGTCGAGACCGGGAGGAAAGGCCGTAGACCTCGACAGCGAGCAGAGACTCCACAGGTACCTCGCGATGCTGGAGTCCGGGGATCTCAATCAGCGCTGGCGTGCTGCAGATGCGCTCGGGGAGATGGGCGACCGCCGTGCGTTGCAGCCGCTGATCCGGGCGCTCTCAGACGAGTACGTCGATGTCCGGTGGAAGGCGGCGAGGGCGCTCGGGATCATCGATGAACGCGAACCCGTACTCCCTCTGATACGGAGCCTGGAGGACGACAGCCCCTGGGTCCGGGAGGGGGCGGCGTGGGCGCTCGGGAAGATCGGCGACCCCCGGGGCGTCGAACCGCTGATCCAGTTGCTTGCCGACGCAAAACACCGGGTCCGCCGGACGGCGGCATGGGCGCTTGGCCGGATAGGGAACCCGCGGGCCAGGGAACCCCTGGTGCGTCTCCTCGGCGATCCCGACCGCGGCGTCAGGCTTGCCGCCCGGGAGGCGCTCGACGAGATCGGGACCGAGCGGGAGATCCCGAGCATCTGACGGGTCGTTTCCAGCGCTGTCGGGAGGGACTCTTCTTCGCAGATCTCCGGTCACGCTGCTTCCCCATGGTCGACTGACCTGCGTAACCCGGGCCGCATTGTCCGGCATCCCGGGAGCCCCCATGGCATACCCGCATAGCGGACGGCGGGAGAGGATAACCCGTCATTGATGTGCCTCGAATCCGGTAATGACTTCTGTTATCCGCCTCAGTGTTGCGATTGGTTTATATATTCGGTCTTCCGGAAATTTATCCAATGGACTTATTCATGAAGTGCGCCATCGAGGAGGCGGAGACGGGCCTGCGGGAGGGTGGGATACCCATCGGATCGGTTCTGGTCCGGGCCGGCTGCATCATCGGCCGGGGGCACAACCGCCGTGTCCAGGACAACGACCCCTTGCTTCACGCCGAGATCGACTGCCTGAGGAACGCAGGCCGGATTGGTAGTTACGCAGAGTGCACGCTCTACTCCACGCTGATGCCCTGCTACCTCTGTGCGGGAGCGGTCGTCCAGTTCGGGATCAGGAAGGTCGTGGCCGGGGAGTCGGCAAACTTCCCGGGAGCCCGGGAGTTCCTTGAGTCCCACGGGGTCGAGGTGATCGACCTGGACCTCGACGTCTGCAGGACGATGATGCACGCGTTCATCGAGGCGCACCCCGATCTCTGGCACGAGGATATCGGGGAACTGTGAGCGGCTGGTGGTCCATGGCCGGAGATGCGCTGCTCCGTTACGCCGTCGTTGCCGCCGCCGCGCTCCTCATCGGGGCCGCTGTCGCCCTTGCGGCCGCTCCCCTCCCCGGCAGCGACGCCGATCGGGAGGCGCTCTTTCTGGTCTCGACGATCGACGCGCTCCTGCAGGGCGTCTACGACGGCAGCGTATCGTTTGATGAACTTGCGGGGCACGGCGACCTCGGCATCGGGTGCGGCGACCGGCTCGACGGGGAGCTGGTCGGCGTCGACGGCGAGTGGTACCTGGTTCGGACCGACGGGCGGGCTTACCCAACCGCCGGGAGCGCGGCGACGCCGTTTGCGGCCGCGACGTTCTTTGACCCGGACATGACGGTCACGATCGATGAACCAATGAACCTGACCGCTCTTTCGGGTTACCTGGAGACTGTGTTCCCCTCAAGGAACCTCTTCTACGCGATCAGGCTGGACGGCACCTTCCCGCAGGTGGTGACCCGGAGCGTGCCCATCCAGGAGAAACCCTACCCGCGGCTCGCCGACGTGACGGCAAACCAGACGGTCTTTGTGTTCGAGAACGTCACCGGGACCGCCGTCGGGTTCTGGACGCCCGCACTGGCGAAAGGGGTCAACGTTCCCGGGTACCACCTCCACTTCATCACGGGCGACCGCACCGGCGGCGGGCACCTGCTCGACATGACCGTAGCGAAAGGCAGCGTGCAGCTCGACGCCACGGCAAACTTAACCATGGTTCTTCCTCCCGGCGGCGACTTCTGGACGGTCGACCTCTCGGGAAACCTCTCCGATGATCTTGAGCAGGTGGAGAAGTAACGCACCGGTTCCGGATCGCCGGGGGCGCGACGCTGCTCTCCGCCCCCGCCCGCGCCGGGTGTGCGTTCCGCTCCGGCATCTCCCATCCCCGCCCCCGGGTGGGGGCGGGGGTAGTGCGTGGCGATATCCGGGGATAAGCCGTGCCAGGGGGTGGTGCTGGCGGCGGTTTCCCGGGAGAAGGGGGGAGTGCGAGCCCGGGCCCGGCCCCTCCCCCGGATCTCCCCGTGCACTGGACCGGGGTGGCTATTGCCACGGGGAATGGGGACCGGGGAGGGAGCTCGCCCCCCTCCCCGGAGGTAGGTACCCTTACGTTCCTCTCCTGCATCCCCTGCCCGACCGCCTTCGCGAAGAACCCGAACCCCGTGGATCCGGCGGCCTCATACCGTCACCCTTCGTGCGGGGTGACCGGGCCAAAAAAGAGGTCTAACGGACGACGAGCAGCGGCGACCTGATTGCACCACCGATGTCTTCGAGCAGGGCGCCGATCCGGGTCTTCCCGCTCTTGCCGAAAGCCCCCATGACGACCAGCCCGTATTCGCCGGAGTTCGCCTCTCTGACGACCTCGTCCCTGACGCGACCCTCGACGATCTTCGACGAGCATCGGACCTTCTCCCCCGTATAGCGGGAGAGGATGCCGGCGAGGTCATCCTCGGTGCTCTTGTGCATATCCGCCCAGATCCGGCTCTCATAATCTCTCAGCCTGTCGCAGATGCCACTCTGGGCACAGAAGTTGAACGCCATCGCTTTGGCCTCCGCAATGTCCAGCACCGAGAAGAGGACCACCTCGGCATTCTTCCGCTTCGCCACCTCACTTGCGTGGAGAGCCGCTTTCTGACTCCACTTCGAACCATCGATCAGCACGAGAATCTTCATGTCGTTCACATCCCAAATGTCAGCCAGAGCATCCCAAACCCTACCCCCACCGTCACGAAGAGCACCAGCATCCCCACTTTCAGGAAATCGATGAAGGTGATGCCGATCCCCTCGCGCTCGGCGATACCGATAACGACGACGTTTGCCGATGCCCCGATGGCGGTACCGTTCCCGCCGAGGCAGGCGCCGAGGGCAAGCGACCACCAGAGCGGGTAGACATCCATCGTCGCCCCGAGGTCGTGGATGAGCGGGATCATCGCCGCGGTCAGGGGAATGTTGTCAACGATCGCCGAGGCGATCGCGGCAAACCAGGTCACGATGAACATCGCTTCGCCAGTCGACCCGACGTTCTCGACCATGACCGCGGCGATGCTCGCGATGACGCCGGTCTCGACAAGGGCGCCGACGATGACGAAGAGGCCGCCGAAGAAGAAGAGGGCCGGCCACTCGATCTTCTCAAAGATCTCCTCAGGGGACTGCCGGCTCCAGAAGAGGAGGATCGCCGCCCCGATGAGGGCCACCTCCGCAGGCTCAAGCCCCATCGCCGGGTCGACGAACGGCAGGAAGATATGCAGGATCTCACCGATGCGATCGTGGATAAAGAAGAGGAGGACCACAAACGCAATGACAGTCACCGACTTCCGGAAGAGCGCCCGATCTGTGATTGCCGCCCGTTCGTCCAGATTATTGAGCGTCCGGACCATCTCCCTGCGCTCATCGGCGTTCACTTTCATCGACCGGCCGTAGATGAGGTACATCATCAGGAGGAGGATCGCCATATCGACGACCATGATGGGGGCAAGATGGATCAGGAACTCGTTGAACGTCAGCCCGGCAGAGGAGGCGATCATGATGTTTGGGGGGTCGCCGATGAGCGTCGCCGCCCCGCCGATGTTCGAGGCAAAGATCTCCGTGACCAGAAAGGGGACGGGGTTGAGTTTCATCACCCTCGCGACGTAGAGGAGCATCGGGGTGAGAAGGAGGACGGTGGTGACATTATCGAGGAACGCGCTCACCACTGCGGTCACGAGCGCAAAGAGGACGAGGACCCGGATCGGGCTCCCGTTCGCGAGTTTTGCCGTCCTTATCGCGATAAACTCGAAGAGGCCGCTCCCCCGGGCGGTATTGACGATGATCATCATCCCGAGGAGCAGGAAGATCGTCCCGAAGTCGACGTGTTCCAGGAGCGCCTCCCAGGGGACGACCCCGAGGAAGACGACGATCGCCGCCCCGAGCATGGCGGCGACCGCCCGGTGGATCCGCTCGTCGATGATGAGTGCGTAGGTGAAGAGAAAGACCGCTACGGCGATCAGCGCAACAGTATCCATTGATGCACCCGTCAGTAGATGAGCGCCGGGGTCTCCACCCGCTGGCAGATGCGCAGGACGATCGGGCTGACCGAGACGTCGGTCGACTCGCCGTCGGCATAACGCCGGCAGAGCGCGACCATGTCGTGGTTCTTCGCCATCCGGACGACGTCGTCGCCTTTATGCCCGATAAACATCCGCGTCTGGACCGGGAAACCATGGCCTTTGAGCTTTGCCGTGGTCCGGTCGAGAAGTTCCCGACCGTACTCTTCCTTCTTTGCCCGGAACTCTTCCGTCGATGCATGGTTGAGCGCCTGCTCGAGGAGTTCGATCACTCCAGCGTCGGTGATGTAGGCAAGCGTTATGGTGGCGTTATAGGCGGAGAGCACCTCGATCGCCTCGTCGGTGATATCATGGACGAAGAGGTCGAGCGGGATCAGGATCGACCGGACTTCCGGGACGAGCATCTCCTCGTCGGTCAGCAGAAACTCGCTGTAATCCTTGAGGACCGCCTCGTAGCGCCGCCCGACGATGTCTTTGAACTTTCGCTGGATCAAGGAAGAAGAGTATCCCATTGTAATTCACCTTTACGTTTTCCGGAACTTTCGTTTAATACTTTGCCCGTCCGGCCCTGCCGGGCTCTCTCCCGGAACACCATGAGGCGTCCCCGGCAGGAGTTGCCGACTCCAGGCCGGGAGGTTGCCCTCACCCCTCCCGCCCGGAACCCGCTGCTTCCCTGCAGGCCGGACAGAGCATCTTCTTCTTCCGGTCCAGTTCGTCCAGCGTCCGCGGCCGGAACATGACGCACTCGGGGTTTTCGCAGTGCCCGAGCCCGAGGAGGTGCCCGACCTCGTGCGCTCCCTCTTTTGCGGTCCGGTCGATCAGGTCGGCATCGTCCGGCGTCCTGCCGTAGTAGCTGTTCCCGAGGCGGGCGGTCGAGACGACGGCGACGCCGCTTGCCGGCCTCGCGAGACCGAAGACGAAGTCGCACCCGTTGACGTAGAGGTCGCGGGAGGTGACGAGGAGCAGGGGGCCGGCAACCTCGTACCTGCGAGTGAGGGTGTCCTGCAGGCGGTCCAGGATCTTTTGAGCATCGTGCTGGTTGCGGTTCCTGTCGTAGCCGTCGATGAGGAGCGGGTACTCGACGAACCCGGCCTCCCTCCCGAGGATCATCTCGATCATCCGGGCGACCGGGAGCTCGATGCCTTCCGGAGCCTGCCGGTCCCAAAGAATATTGATGCCCATTGTCTAATCTCTGGGTAATGCGTCACTATAAACGTATTGAACGGGGTATCGGGGAGTATATCGCCGGCCGCTACCGGCGCGCCGTGGAAGTGGGCATCGGCAACAACCCCGACGCCGCACGCGTGATCGCGGCCGCCGGCGGCCTTATGCTCTGCACCGACATCAGGCCCGGCATCCGCCACGACGGACTCACCGTGGTGACCGACGATATCTTCGAGCCCGACCACAGGCTATACGCGGGCGCGGACCTGATCTACGCCGTGCGCCCCGGCGTGGAGATGGTCCCGCCGCTGATCGCGCTTGCTTCCCGGACCAACTGCGACCTCCTGGTCTACCACCTGGGGTGCGAGATCTACGAGGACGGCGGCGATGTCGTGGACTGCGGCCCGGTCCTCCTCCACCGCTACCACCGCCGCTGCCCTTAAAAGAGCGTCGCCTGGCCCTGCGGGAGGTCCCGGCGCGTCTCTTCGGGAGGATCGTCGTTCTGGGTTTTCCTGTCGGACGCCTTCTCTTTCCCGGACACCTTCTTCTCTTTTGCCTTCCCTTCTTTTGCCACGTCTTTGACGATCTTTGCGGCACGGGCCTTATCATGGATGAAGAGGTTCAGTTCGTCGGCGTCGAGTCCGAACTCGCGGACGTAGCCTTTCGGGTCCTGCTCAACGAGGATGCCGATCACGGTGAAGAAGTCTTCGCGGAGGGCATCCTCCGGGATATGCGTCATCTCGCTGAGCTTCCGCGTCAGGCCCGCCCGGACCGTCTTCTGCTTCTTTGATGCCCCCATCTTCTGCCAGCGCGAAGGGGGCATGATGCGGCCGCGGACGCCGCGCCCGCCGGCGGCATCGGCGACGCCAAGGAGCATCACCGCGCTTGCGTATCGCCAGAGGGTGTAGTACTGCCGCCGGAACGTCCGGCCGATATACTCGTCCGCCCTTGCAAGGCAGGCATAGCCCTTCGCGCGGGAGGCGAGATCGGGGATATAATCGATATTTCCTTCGAGCCACTGCTCGATGGTGTCGGGGGTATCTTCGACCTCCACCGCCATGCGGAGCAGGTCGGCGTCTCCCCGCCCCTTAAAGACCCCACCGACGAGCTCGAAGATGGTGGACCGCTCGTCCTTTGCGGAGGTGTGGACGTCGCCCGCCGCGAGGCGCTCCTTCCCGATAGCCGCGGCGTAGAGCATGTTCACCGCCGCCCGCATATCGCCGCCGGCGCGTTCGGCGATATCGTCGAGTGCGGCGGGGTCGCACGCCACGCCCTCTGCGGCACAGATGTGGCGAAGACGGGGGACGATCGAGCGGGCCTGGAGCGCCCGGAACTGCACCGGCTCCGTGGCCGCTTTGAGGTCTCGCGAGAGGGAGTAGTAGTCGTTTGCTATCAGGATGATGGGCTGCCTTGACGCCGCGATGATCTCCACGATCGCCTTCGCCCCGCCCCGGTCAGCCTGCCCGTGCAGGTTGTCGGCCTCGTCGAGCAGGATGAGTTTTTGGCTCGCGCCGGAAAGGGTGGCCGTGGTCGACCCGGAACCCGCCACCCGCTCGAGGGCCGGTTTCGTCCGCTGGTCGGAGGCGTTCAGTTCCACCACCTCCCAGTTCATGTCGTTTGCAAGGGCGTACGCGCTTGAGGTCTTGCCGATACCGGGTTTCCCGTACAGGACGAGCGGTTTCTTCTGCCGCGACCAGTCCCGCGCCCACTCGTACATCTGCCTGACGGCGCCGGCGTTCCCCACAACGTCCTGAAGATGCTGCGGCCTGTACTTCTCCGCCCAGTCCATAAAGATCTATACGACGCGGTGCATCAAAAATACAACCCCGGAGAAGGGCATATCGTTCCGGGATGACGCGGCGGGGGGCTGCCGTTTCATGGCAGAATACCTGCGGGAGGCCTCTCCCTGATCCAGACCGGGTGTGCTGTGCTGCCGGCTATCGGTTCCTGGAGCAGAGTGCATATTACTGGTGAATCAAATACATTATCTCTGATGAGGCAGAATACCATAAAGAAAAGTGGAGTGTTGGTGTTCTTGTGGTGAAAGATTGCTCCACAGATACGGTAGCACAGGCCGTCAGGGAATATGAAGGCGTTACCCGGAAGCGGGCAATCGGGGATATGGTCCGGTCCCTCCGGATCGAGAGCCCCGATGTCGTCGCCTCGTTCGGCGAAGACGCCGCGGTCATCCGGCATAACGGAGAGGATGCGCTGTTGCTTGCGGCAGACGGTATCTGGAGCAAGCTCATGGAGGCGGATCCGTTCTGGGCAGGGTACTGTGCGGTGCTCGTGAACGTTCACGATATCGCCGCTATGGGGGGGAAGCCCGTTGCGATGGTCGATATCCTCTCCGTCACGAACGACACGATCCGCGACGACGTGACCCGGGGCATGGTTGCCGCATCCGCTCAGTTCGGCGTCCCGATCGTGGGCGGGCACCTGCACCCTGAGACGCCGTACAGCGTCGTGGATGTGGCGATCCTCGGGACGGCTCGGATGGACCAGATCATCTTCTCGGATACGGCAGAGGAGGGTGACCGGGTGGTCGCGGCGATCGATCTCGACGGCCGGGTTCACCCGTCGTGCTGTTTCAACTGGGACTCCGTCACGATGAAACCGGCGGAGGTGGTGCGGGCCCAGATCCGGGTGATGGAGGAACTCGGGAAAGAGCGCCTGGTGACGGCCGGCAAGGACATCAGCAACCCGGGTGTCATCGGGACGCTCGGGATGCTCCTTGAGGTGAGCGAGAAGGGCGCGGTGGTCGACCTTGAGGCGATACCCCGGCCGGATCTCTCCGCCCTTGACCTCTCCTTCGAGCAGTGGGTACGCATGTATCCCGGCATGGGGTTCATCCTGACCGTGAAGGAGGAGAACGTGGAGGAGGTCTGCCGCCGGTTTGCCGGTGTCGGCATCACCGCGGCTCCTATCGGGGAGGTGAACGGGAGCCGGAGGCTGACCGTCAGGTACCTGGGACGGGAGACGCAGGTCTTTGACCTGGACCAGGACGGCATCATGCAGATCTTCACTGAAGGGGATGTATGCCGCCGGTAGCGGTCGGACTTGGTGCGGCATCCCCTGACGAGAGGATCCTTGCGACCGTCCGGGCGGTCGGCCGGGAGGTTGATCTCACTCTTTTTTCCTGCCCGGGAACTGCCGGCTCGTTTGGAGAAGGGGTTAGGGTCGTTGAGGGGGAGCAACCGCAGATCGCTCTCATCCAGGCTCTCGCCGCCGGCGAGATCGACGCCGCCGTCAGGGGCACCCTGCCGGCATCTTCCACGCTCGCGGCCCTCAAGGGGGCTGCAGGTGTCGACCACCTGGAGCGGATCGCTCTCCTCGAGACCGCCGACGGGCACCTCTTTCTCCTCGCCCCGGTCGGGGTCGATGAGGGCTGGACGGTCGCTGAGAAGGTCCGGTTCGTCGAACGCGGTCGCCAGATCGCCAGGAGTTTCGGGCTTGCCGGGGGGGTTGCTGTCCTCTCGGGCGGGAGGCTTGGGGACCTCGGGCGGCACCCGGCCGTCGACCGGACGATGGCGGACGCCGAGCTTGTCGCCCGCCTGACCGGGGCAGAGCATACCGAGATCCTGATCGAGGAGGCGGTGAGGCGATACGGGATGGTCGTCGCTCCCGACGGGATCTCGGGTAACCTGATCTTTCGTACACTCACGTTCCTTGGATCCGGGGTCGGACATGGTGCCCCGGTGGTAAATATCGATAAAATTTTCGTGGATACGTCGCGCGCCTCACCAGATTATACGAATGCTATATTGCTCGCGAAATCGTTAGCGGAATCCCGGAAATCCTGAATGACGCCTCCTCTTCAGGAAATAACCAATTTCCAACGCTTTTTCAATCGCCACAATTTTATGCCGGGTATCGGGATGCCCTGCCCATAAGCATCGCCGATAGGAAAGAGAAACGCAAATTTTCGAAATAATCCCGAAATGTTTAAATATTAACTCATACACCTCTTTTTAGAGGTGAAATTTGATTATGGCAGATCTACCTATTGCTGCGGTTGTTCGGATCGCAAAGAAGAATGGTGCTGAGAGGGTCGGCAGCGATGCTGCTGCTGCACTTGTCGTGAAGGCTGAGGCGTATATCGCCGAGCTGACCAAGGAAGCCAACAGGCTTGCCCAGCACGCGGGACGCAAGACGATCAAGGCTGAAGATGTCGAGCTCGCGGTCAAGTCCGCGTAACCCGGCTGCACTCTCTTCTCTTTACCGGGGGTCCGAGAGACCCCCTTCCTGGGTCCATGGGTCCGTCCCGGCGGTGAAGTCTTTCCCCAGAAGGGTTCGGCGTCTCGCGGGTATCCCGTCGCGGTGCACACCGGGCGTCCATGCCGGCGGTGGGCGTCAGACATCTCTATCTTCGTTTCCAGGCAGGTTATGCCGGGAGCACGGTAAAAAGGATGCCGTGTACAAAGAGAGGCTCTGCAGGCCGATACGCCGTTCTGGGGGCAACACTCTTCTCCGCTCTGGGGTGGGCCGGGGTACCGGTAGTGTGTTGGTTCTGTATTCCCGGATGCTGCCCGGTGCCCGCGCCCTGATGGGGAAAGGTACCGGATCCGGATTTTTCCCATGGAGCGGACCGTGGCGGCTGTCGCCACGGAGGTGGGGACTGGCTCTGCAGATACGCCTACACCCCTCCGATGTTCCCCCACCCTACCCGGCCTCTCTGGAGGGGATACTCACACCCATTCTTTGGTAACCCCCACCCCTCCCGCGCTGCGCGCTCCTCCCCCGCCCCCTCCCGGGGGCAGGGGCAGTGCTTGCGATATCCGGTGGGAATCCGTGCCCGGAAGCGCCCCTCGCGCCGGTTTCCCGGAGGGGCAGGGGAGAGCAAGCCTGGATCCGGTTCCTCTCCGGGGTCTCGCCTTGCAGTGGACCGTGGCGGATATCCTCATTGGGGGAGGGGCCGACGGGGAGGGGGAATCATCCCCCCTGTCTCCAACCCCTAAATTCCTTACTTCTCGTCGACCCCGCCCCGCCCGCGGGATGAGCCGTGTCCGGGAGTGCCCCCCTGGCACGGCCTTCCGTGGAGTGCGAACTCCGGGCAGCACTCTCTTCCGGTGAGGGTACCGCGTGGTGAGGGGCGGTGCAGGAGTGAACCGCGGCACCCGACCGTTCACACCACCCCTTCGTGCTCTTCACGGCAAGGTGAGCGGCAACGGTGCACATGAGATGTCGGATACAACGGTCCACCGGGCCAAACAGGTGCGCTCACGCTTCACCATTCTTTTTTGAGAACCCGACGTAAAACCGGAGTTACAACGAAAAGCGGCATGAAGAGCGGCAGCGATGAGATACAACGGGATACAGCGTGCTTTAATGAAAAGAACGATGGGCCCGATGCGATTCGAACGCATGACCTCCCGGTTATCAGCCGGGTGCACCACCGGCTATGCTACGGGCCCAATAGGACTACCCTACAATATCCGCTATCATAGCACTTAATTGTTTTGGCTTATATCCAAAGCGCTATGTTGAAAACCGATAATAGAAGTACAGTTGAGTTGAACAATGGCTGTACGATACTTACTCGGGAATGAAGGCATCGCCCACGCAAGCCTTGAGGCAAACATCGATTTTGCCAGCGGCTACCCGGGAACGCCGTCCTCAGAGGTGATCGACATCCTCCGGGCGCAGGAGGAGCGTCCCTTCACCGTGGAGTGGTCCACAAACGAGAAGGTCGCCTTCGAGAACGCGCTCGCCGCTGCATGGTGCGGCCTCCGGGCACTCTGCACCATGAAGCACGTCGGGCTGAACGTGGCGGCCGATCCCCTGATGACGAGCGCATACACCGGGGTGACCGGCGGGTTTGTCATCCTCTCCGCAGACGACCCCTTTGCGCACAGTTCCCAGAACGAGCAGGACACCCGGCGCTACGCGCACTTTGCCCGGCTCCCCTGCCTCGACCCGGCATCGGTCCAGGAGGCGCACGATATGATGCGGGACGCCTTCGCCCTCTCCGAGGAGTTCGGTCTTCCGGTGATCTTCCGGCCCACCACCCGGATCTGTCACTCAAAGAGTGACGTCGAGATCGGAGAGGTCGGCACCGGACACCGGACCGCTGTCTTTTGCCGCGATCCCCGGCAGTACGTGGTCATCCCCGCGCACACACGGGTGCTCCACAAGAAACTGAACGAGAAGCAGCAGGCGCTCAAACAGAGGCTCGTCGAACTCGGCTACAACCGCCACACCATCCGGGGCCGGATCGCCGTCGTCACGAGCGGCGTCGCGGCCGCCTACGTCCGGGAAGTGATCCCCGACGACGTCTCGCTCGCAGTAATCGGGGCCTACCCCATCGACGAGGAGTGGCTGGCGGCCTTCGTCGACCGGCACGAGAAGGTCCTCGTCGTCGAGGAGCTCGCTCCGGTCGTCGAGGAGGCAGTCCGCCAGGCGGCGACGAAGACGGAGGTCTTCGGGAAGATGACCGGCACGGTGCCGTACGAGGGAGAGTTCACCCCGGCAACCGTCGCCGCCGCCATGCTTGAGGCGGGCATCGCCCCCACGGCGGCCTTCCCGGCGGCCGCACCGGTCGGTGGGGTGCCGCCCCGACCGCCGATCCTCTGCGCCGGGTGCATGCACCGGCCGACGTTCTACGCGATGCGCAAGGTCTTCCGCGACGGCATCTTCCCAAGCGACATCGGGTGCTACACCCTCGGCCTCCAGCTCGGGGCGGTGGACACCACCATCTGCATGGGCGCCTCGATCACCGTCGGGAGCGGCATCGCACGGTCAGGGGAGGTGCACCCGGTGGTCTGCACCATCGGCGACTCGACGTTCCTCCATACCGGGATACCGGGGCTCTTAAACGCCGTCTACAACGGCGCCGATATGGTCGTCGTCATCCTCGACAACCGGATCACCGCCATGACCGGCCACCAACCGAACCCCAACACCGGAGTGACCGCAACCGGGGAGGAGAGCACTCCCATATCGCTTGAGGCGATCTGCCGGTCGTGCGGGGTCTCCTGGGTCGAGACCGTCGACCCCTACGACCTGCCCCTCCTCCTCGACACCTTCCGCCAGGCAAAGGAGCGCAAGGGTGTCCGTGTCATTATCGCAAAGCAGCCCTGTGTCATCACCGCGCGGAGGAGCGGGATCCGGCGCAAGGCCTACGCGGTCGACCCGGAGCGGTGCACCGGCTGCGGCGCCTGCCGGTCGTTCGGCTGCCCGGCGATCGCATTTTCCGGGAAGAACGCGACGATCACCGACCTCTGCGCCGGGTGCGGCGTCTGCGCGGACATATGTCCATCGGGTGCGATCGGCATGGAGGGACGGCAATGAAACCTTCGTTCGATATCCTGATCGTCGGGATCGGCGGCCAGGGAACCGTCCTCGCCTCGAACGTCCTCGGAGAGGCGTGCATCATCGAGAACCGGACCGTCCGGAGCGCCGAGACCCACGGCATGGCGCAGCGCGGTGGATCGGTGGAGAGCCATATCCGCATCGACGGGAGGTTCGGGCCCCTGATCGCGCCGGGGACGGCCGACCTCCTGATCGCCTTCGACCTCCTCGAGGCCCTCCGCTACCGCCACTATCTCCCGGCCAAAGGAAGGCTCGTGGTGAACCGGCACCTCGTCGTCCCCACGTCGGTCTACCAGCAGAACCTGAATGTGCCCGACGAAGAGAGCATCCTTGCCGCGCTTGCCGATCTCGACGTTGCTCGCATCGACGCGGCAGGTCTCGCAGAGGAGGCGGGGAGCATCCTCTCGCAGAACATCGTCATGCTCGGGGCCGCATCCCGGGGCATTCCGCTCCGGCCCGAGACCCTCGAAGAGGCAGTGCGGCGGTGCGTCCCAAGAAAGACCGTCGAGATCAACGCTGCGGCCTTCCGGCTCGGGCGGGAGGCAGGAGAGCGGGGTCGCGGCACACCCTGACGAGGGGGGCTGCCGGGGCTATCCCGGCCCGCCGTCCGCAACCTGTATTACCCACCCTGCCGACCTGATACGGCATGAGCGAGCGGGATATCGTTGCAGCGCTGGAACGCCGGGCGGGTGCAAAGCCGGAGTTCAGGCTCTCCGAACTGCAAAAAGACCTCGGAACCGGGCAGTCGCCCGAACACCTCGCCGGGGAGATCCGCCCGCACCTCGATAGCCTTGGCCTCACCCTCAGGCCCTCCGGCGACGACTACGTGATCACCCGCCGGGGAGCCGGGTGCCTCACGGTCGATGATGCCGGGCGCGAGCGCCAGCTCGCGTTCTTCCGGAACCCTGAAGTGCCCGGCTACATCCAGCGGCTGGTCGAGTCCTACATAGTAAGGAAGACGGGGAAGCCGTGGGACGACCCTGCCGTCCTCGACCGGATGGCGAACGCCATCCTTGTCCAGAAGAGCAGGTACTGGAAGGAACAGCGGGTGAGTTACCGGAAGGCCTACCAGGTCCTCGGCTACCTCGCCTACCACGCGCCCGTCTACCTGGTACAGTTCGAGCACATCTTCTGGCAGGTCATCAACCGGGGGCTCGCAAAACCCAACATGCGCATCCTCGATCTCGGCACCGGACCGGGGGTCGTGCCGCTCGCCGTCATCGACCTCCTCGGGAGGATCGGGAGCGGGTCGGCGGAGGTCTACGCCGTCGAACGATCACAGGAACATATCGAGGCGTACAACGCCCTCGTCCCGGCCGCAGCCGCGGCGCAAAGAAACACGGTACGGGTGGAAAAACCCATCAGAGAAGATATCGGGGAGATCACGGGCAGGGACCTGCCCGACCGGATTGATCTTATGGTCTTCTCGAACGTGCTCGGTGAACTCCGTCAGATGGAGATCGAGCAGCGTGCCGATCTTGTTGTCGCTCTTGCCGGACGGCTCGCACCTGACGGGACGATCGTCGTCGTGGAGCCCGCCGACCTCGCGAACGCGACCGCGATGAGACAGACCGTCCGCGCGATCGCCGACCGGGGGCTTACCATCCACAGCCCCTGCTCGTTCATCTGGGGCACCGCCTGCAACCCCGCGCGGTGCTGGACCTTCGAGCAGAAGGGCGACATCCGGCCGACCCGGCTGATGGAGCGGCTCGCAGAGGGGAAAGATGGCTACCGGTTCATGAACGTCGATATCAAGTACTCTTCAGCGCTCCTGCGGAAGGATGCACTGGTGCAGCACGCCTACCGGGTCCCGTCAGGGGCGAAGTTCGCCCGCTTCTCCCACCTCCGCCGGCACGTCGATCGAACGATCAACGCCGTCGCCGCGCTGATGTCGGGAAACCTCGGCGATGACCGGACGAAGGTCTACAAGGTCTGCGACGGAACGCCAGGAGACCCGGTCTACGCCGTGATCCCCGCGACCCTCCGCGGCCCGAACCGCGACGCGCTCCGGGATATCGCTTACGGTGAGATAGTCCAGCTCTATGGGGTCCTCGTCCGCTTCAACAAGGACCACGGCGCGTACAACCTCGTGGTCCTGCCGGGGACCCGGGTAGAGCCGGTCGAATGCCCGGCGGGGAACGGGGCCGGGACAGAGGCCGCATAGGTCCCCTTCCCCGGTTGCGATAGCTGCTACAGTGAGAACAGCCAGCCCCCCGCCCGGTGCCATCACCGGTAAGACCCCACGGCTCCCGGGACAGGAGGGAGGCGCCGGATCCCCGCCGACCCGCCCTGAAAGATCCCCGGCTGAAAAAGGGATTACGCCGCCTCCCCGCCTGCGCGGAACGGGCAGGCGCCCCTGAGCGCGTAGAGCAGCCCGCCGTAGCCGAGGCTGACGGCGACGATCTGGACGATCGTCCCAAGCAGCGGTATGAAGAAGAGGATCTGCAGGATCACAAACCCGAGGACGAATATCCCCATGCGCCCCGGTGTCCACCCCGCCCGTGAGGTGATGGCATCCCCGAGGGCGTATGCGACAAAGAGCGACGATATCATCAGGGCGACGATGAAGAGCAGCCCCCCGACGAGCGCGATGGGGATTCCAATGACGGTGACGGCGACGATCAGGAGGACGATCGCCGTTGCGATGATCGCAATAAACCCGAGAACCGTGAGGACGATCGGGCTCCTCTCGACCTCCCGGACCACCGCCGAGAACGGGCCGGGAAGGAACCTGATGAGGAGGAGGCCGAGGATGAGGAACCCGATCGCGGCAAGCACCGAGAAGATGCCGGGCAGCGGCAGCGCCGGTTCCTGCGCCTCCTCGAACGTCACGTTCCCGGCCGTGCCGGTGTTATTGAAGGTGCCGGCCGAGACGGTGAGGTTACGCAGGACCACTCCCTCGTTCGTGGCATCCCCTGCGCTGATCACCGCGTCCCGCAGGATGACCGCATCTCTTCCGATCCGGACCGTGCCCCCGGCGATGAGGACGTTTGTCGCGTTTCCGTTCACCTCGATATCGCCCCCGGCGGCGAGCACCTTCCCGCCGACATCGCCGTTGATGATCAGGGTGCCTCCCGCGGCGATGACGTCGCCCCGGACCGGCGCGTCCACCGTCACCATGCCCCCGGCGACCGTCAGGCTGTCGACCGGGGCGCTGACGGTCACGGACCCGCCCGACGCTATCACATCGTCGGGGATGGGGGCCTCGATCCGCGGCTGGTCCCCGCCGAGGAAGGTCAGCGCCTGGGCTCCTGACGGGATGAGCAGCAGGACAAGGATGATCACTACAAGGTGTTTCATGGGGGAGGAGAGATCGCTCCCCCTCAAAAAGGTTCGTGCGGGGAAGAAACCGGTCGTGAAGGCGGCCCGGAAGGGCCCCCTTCACCCCATAGGACCTCTCCAGCAGCAAAAAGGGCGTCGCGAATCTCCGCCTGCTACACCAGCTCCTGAAGGCGGCGCTTGAGTTCCGAGATCGCCTCGTCCTTCCCGCGGACATCCGACTCCTGGAGCGAACGGATGTTCTCCTCAACCGACGTCACGAGCCACTCCTTCGGGATGCCGGACGCCGGAAAGAGCTCCTGCCACTCGGCGGACCCGAACGGGATGACCTTGACCAGTTTTCCGAGGATGTTCCAGTCGACGACCCGGTAGTCCTCCCCGGTGCTGGTATCCTCGACCTGGATCGACCGGTCCTCGTTGCACCTGAGAACCCGGCCGTGGATGACATAGACGCTCACCTCATTCTTATCGGTGAAGGTGATCTGGACCACATCACTCGGTTGCGGGCTCTCGGGCACCATATAGAGGTTGATATCGCCCGGGTACATCAGGTCCGGCTCGTACCTGTCCGCGATACCGATGTACCCGGTATCCGAGACATAGAGCCGGAGGTACTCCTGATAAAACTTCCGGACGATCCAGTAGACCGCCCCGGGATGCGTCTCGGCCAGTTTCAGGAGGAGATTGTGGATGGCGCTCGGGATACTCTCGGGCCGATCCAGCACCTCGCGCGCCAGCCTCTCGTACGCCTCTACAACTCCGGTCTCTGTCTGTGTTGCCTCTGCCATACTAACAAACCCCGGCGCATAGTACCGGTGGTAGGATAAAAGTGTTCCTCCGGGGTATTCCGGTTCGCCGTCCGGTTCGGCTTTTGCGCCCGCTGTTCCGGCACCGGCCTGGGAGGGGGAAAACCCGCCGGCGATCGCCCCGGGTGCGTGCGGGAACACCGGGAAGAGAAGAACTATAATACTTATATTCGACCGTGACCATACAGTAAAGCAGAGGATATTGATATGGGTGGCATAAAGGATTCTACGTATCTTGATGTCAAGAAGGCCCTCGCCCGGCGGTTCTCCCCCCAGGAAGGGTGGCAGTTTGCATGGTATCCCACCTACGGCAGTGTGCAGCCGGAGTGTGTGCTCTCCCGCCGGATCGCCGGCAGGACTGAGCGGGTGGTCGTGAGCGTGAAGATGGCCCCTGCGGTCCCGAAGGAGGCCGTCGAGGAACTCCTGGATCAGTCCCGGGCGCTTGCCGCAAATAACATCAGCGTCGATAAGGCGGTCCTTGTCGTGCCCGGCGGGGCGAACGTCTCCCGGGTTCCTGAGGGGATCGAGATCCTCGAGATGGGCAACTGGCAGATCGTCGGCGGCCGCATCGCCTGGTCGAAGAATATCGAACGCAGTGCCTTTATCCAGGAAGAGCGCGCGAAGAGGGGCTTGGCGTAAGCCGAGCACCCTCAAAACTTTTCTTACATCCCGAAATCGAAGAGCGTCGTCCGCGTCGGGTCGACGTCGTGCCAGTCCCACCCGAGCGGCTCGATGATCCGCGAGAGGGGACTCTTGAGCGTCTTTTCAAGCATCGTCTCCCAGTCGACGACGAACTCCGGCGGCACCTGGTCGGCGTACTCGAAGCAGACCACGTCTGTGCGCGGGTACTTCGCGGTGACGGTCTTTATGTAGACACGTTTTGGTTTGCTGCCCCGCTTGAAGTCGGTCCCGAGGTATTCGTTTGAATACTTGGCGCCCCGGATATGGGCGTCGTCGTTCTCGTAACTATCGAGGTTCTTCCCGATCCCGCCCGGGATGCCGGTCTCGTCGAGAGAGTACTCCCCGCGGCGGTACTTCCTGATGACGTCGCGCAGGTATGCCTGCACGTCCTCGAACGCATCACCGCGGAGGATCATCTCGATGACGTCACGCTGCACTTCGCGCGTGATCTGGGGGGAGTCGCTCCGCCGGATCTCGAACCCGACGACGTCGACCTCGTCGACGTCTTTCCCCTCCTTCCAGACCAGGTGCCCGGCGTAGCGCTTCTTCTTGCCGGCCTGGAAGAAGCGGCGGTAGACCTTCTCGAACTTGATGGAGAAGTAGTGTGTATCGGCGTTAAGTTCGCTCTTCGCGAAGTCGCTGTAACTCGCGTTCAGGCGGGACTCGATCGCCTTTGCCTTTGCGGTCGTCTCCTCAAGGCTCCCCGGCGGGACCTCGACCATGCAGGAGTCGGTGTCGCCGTAGAGGACCGTGTAGCCAAGACCGGTGATGACGTCGCGGGTGTGCCTGATGATCGCCCGCCCGACCGACGTGACGGCCGAACCGATCTCGCGGTCGTAAAGCCTGAACCGGGTGTAGCCCGAGACTCCGTAGTAGGAGTTCATGATCACCTTCAGCACGTTCTGCTGGAGGTCGTAGAGGACGTACTCCGGCGACCCGAAGGGATACCGGTTGCGGAGGCGCTTGCGCTCGTCCCGCTCCACGAGGAGTTCCGAGAGGATGCTCCTTGTTAACCCGTCCGGCTCCCGGGAGAACCGGACGCCGTTCGGGGCCCGCAGTTCGCCGTCAGGGTTCTTCGTCTCAGGCGATGCGTTGATCGTCATCATCGCCATCGGGTAGAGCGATTTTAAGTCGAGGACCACCACGTTCTCCCGGAGGCCCGTCGCGGGCTCAAAGACGATCGCCCCCTCGAACTCGTCGCCGGCGGCGAGACCCTTCGAGGGGAGGACGAACCTGCCCGACGCCTTCCGGAGGACGTAAATGTCGATGACGTTTGAGGAGTTCAGCGTCCGGTCGAGCGGGCACCCGACGTACCGGGCGATCTCCCGGTAGAACTCGATGATGTTGTTCTTCTGATCGATCCCGACGCAGAGCTCGACGTCACGGTAGTTGTACGCCACGAGCCGCGCCGGGTCGGACCGCCAGAGCGCCGTGATCGTCCCGCTGTAGCGGACCTTCGTCTCCCCGAGTTCCTCCTCGGCGACCGCATCGAGCCGGTAGGACTCTTTCTGGGCCTGATGCATCTTCCGGTAGGCACCGAGGAGGTCGAAGATCGATCTCCCGCGGATGGCGTTCCTCTCCGTCTGGCCGGGGAGGCGCGCGAGGTCCTCGCTGCGGAGGTTGAGCGCCGCCATCCGTTTCAGGATATAGGGGATGTCGAACTCCACGAAGTTCCAGCCCGAGAGGATGTCCGGGTCGCGTTCCCTCACGTAGGCGATGAGCCCCCGGAGCATCGAGACCTCGTCAGGGTACCGGACGACCCGGTGCCGCTCGTTGATGCGGAGTTCGGGCGCATCGCCCGGGGCTCCCCCGGGCTGCCAGAGGAGCGTCGTATAATCCCCGTCGAACGAGTCCCAGCAGGTGACGCAGATGATCGGGTCCTGTTCGGGTTCGGGGAACCCCTGCTCGTCCACGCACTCGATATCCATGATGCAGGTCCGGGCGGGAGCTTTGACCTCGGCCGGCGCGAGTTCGTCGTACTCGATCTCGACGGTGCCGCCGAGCGGTTCACCGCTACCGGCCGGGATCTCAACACCGGCGGTAAGGCCGCAGTCGATCATGAACCGGGTGGTGAACGGGATGTCGGCCTCGTAGTGCTGCCCAAAAGCGTCACGAACAGCGCGGACGTCGCCGGGGCGCCGGGTGTAGAGCCGCCGGAGAGGCTCGCCGCGGATGGAGCGGTAGGTCGTGCCGGGTTCAACGTCGACCTCTTTTGGGAGGGAAGGGCTGTTCACCAGCCCGGCGGGCACGTAGAAGTAGGGCCGGAAACCGGTCACGTTGACCTGAACAGCCCTCCCGGTGGCATCCCGGCCAAAGATGTGGATAACCGGGATATCGACGCCGACGCTGTACTCCACCTGGTGGATGCCGATCCGGACCTTGCCGAAATCGTCCAGAGTAGCCGGGATAGTGATACGGGACTCCGGTGCCGGATCAGTCATCAAACCTCCTGCAGAGGCCCTGCACGAATGCTCCCGCCTCTGCCATCTTCGCCGCCTCCCACGGGTCGAGGTCCCATTCCTCGATACCGAGGATACCCTCACGGCCGATCCGGGCCGGGACGCCGAGTGAGCAGCCGGAGAGGCCGTACTCGCCGTCGAGCACGCATGAGCAGGAGAGCGTCTCGCGCCGGTCCTCAAGAATTGCCCGTATCAGCATGACGATGTGGTATGCGGGGCCAAAGACCGTACCGCCCTTTCCGCGGATCACCTCCATGCTTGCTCCCCGCATCCGGGAGAGGAGTGCTTCCCGCTCCCCGGTATCGACATACGTGCCGGCCTTCGAGAAGAGCGGCACCTGGTGCTCGCCGTGCTCGCCGAGCACCCAGGCGGGCCCCGGGATCCCCGCCTCGCGGAGGAGGCAAGCAAAGCGGGCGCTGTCGAGCTGGCCGCCGAACCCGATGCACCGTTCCCGTTCGATCCCCATCATTCTCCAGAGGGCGTAGTTGTTTGCGTCCATGGGGTTCGTGATGGTTATGACGACCCCTGAAAAGTCCTGGAGATGCTCACTGCACCGCTTCACCACGGGGATGTTGGCCTCCAGGAGGTCCGCCCGGGTCTTGATGTCAGGCGTTCTCGGAGTGCCTGCTGCAAAGATGAAGATGTCGGCGTCCCGCATTGCCGCCGTATCGGTGGAGACCGTAACGTCGATACCCGTGTGCTGCAGGTCGAGTACCTGGGCCCGGAGGATCGGGTCATATGCGTCATAGAGGATGATCTCATCGGCGAGACCGAGCGCGGCGGAGAGAAATGCCGTCTCGCCCCCCACCTTTCCTACACCAGATATTGCGAGCGAGGTCATGGTATCGGTCCTGTGTCTGGATAGCGGTAAAAGACTGTGCGCGTGAACGGCCCTGCTGCACGGAGGATAACGGTCCGGCAGGGAGAAAGGGCACCTTGCTGTCTTCCGTTCCGGTATCCGGGCTCCGGCGGGCGGAGCACATATTCCTTCTTTATTATACTTGGCGCGAGGGTATAATAATACCTCACTCCCACCTTTTTTCAATGGTTGCGCTTTATCCAGGCCCTGTCGATGTCGGGGGCATCCGGCTGAAGAACCACCTCATGCTTGCGGCTGGCATCCTCGGGACCACCGGGGCGTCGCTTGCCCGTATCCTCACGAACGGTGCAGGCGGCGTGGTCACAAAATCCATCGGCCCAAGCCCGAAAGAGGGGCATCCCGGACCCTGCCTGATCGTCGTCGACGGCGGCATCATCAATGCCATGGGGCTGCCGAACCCGTCGGCCGCGTTCGTGGACGAACTGGCCGTCCTCGCAGGCGAACCGGTGGTCGCGAGCATCTTCGGAGGAACGCCGGAGGAGTTCCGGACGGTCGCCGGATGGTTCGCCGGTAAGGTCTCCGGGTTCGAACTGAACCTCTCCTGCCCCCATGCGGAGGGCTACGGGGCGGCGATCGGGAGCGATCCGGCTCTCGTGGAGGAGTGCACGAGGGCGGCAGCCTCCCTCGGGGTCCCGACCTGGGTGAAACTCACCCCGAACGTCGCCGATATCGCCGAGATCGGAGCAGCCGCGGAGCGCGGCGGGGCGGACGCGATCGTCGCGATCAACACGGTGAAGGCGATGCGGATATCGACGTCCCTCCGCCGGCCGGTGCTCGGGAACCGCTTCGGCGGGCTCTCGGGGAAGGCGATCTTTCCGGTCGCCGTCCGGTGCGTCTACGATCTCTACGAAGCGTGTTCCATCCCAATCGTCGGGTGCGGCGGCATCTCCACCGCCGACAACGTCGTCGAGATGATGATGGCGGGTGCGAGCGCCGTCGAGATCGGGAGCGCCGTCATCGATGACATCAGCGTCTTCTCCGCGATCGCACGGGACCTCTACAGCCATGATGGCATTGACGCACGCGATATCGTGGGGTGCGCCCATGGATGAGCAGATGCCTCTCGGGGTTACGATAAAAGAGATCATCCCCGAGACGCCGTCGATCAGGACGTTCGTCTTCAACCGCGAGATCGCTTTCCGGCCGGGCCAGTTCGTGATGGTCTGGGTGCCGGGCGTCGACGAGATCCCGATGGCCCTCTCCTCCCCGTCCTCGATCACCGTCCTCAAAGCCGGGGACGCGACCGCCGCCCTCTTTGCGATGCAGGAAGGCGACCGGATCGGGATCCGGGGCCCCTACGGGAACGGTTTTTCAGTCTCAGGGAGGACGCTTGCTGTCGCCGGCGGTGTCGGCGCCTCCCCGCTGCTGCCGCTCGTCGCGGCCGGGCAGGTGGACACCTTCCTCCTCGGTGCCCGCACGGCCTCAGAACTCCTCTTTGCTGACCGGATACAGAAATCGGCGACATTGATGGTCGCGACTGACGACGGCACGGCCGGCCACCACGGGTTCGTGACCGGGCTCTTATCGAGGGTGGACCTTGCCGACTTTGCCCACATCTGCGTCTGCGGGCCCGAGGTCATGATGGCCTCGGTGCTCGCCGTCCTCGACCGGGAGGGGTGCGCGGAGCGGGGTCAGTTCTCCCTGCACCGCTACATGAAGTGCGGGGTCGGCCTCTGCGGCTCGTGCTGCACCGACCCGCACGGTCTCCGGGTCTGCAGGGACGGGCCGGTCTTTTCCGGCGACGTCCTGCTCGGGAGCGAGTTCGGGCGCTACGCGCGCGACGCGAGCGGGCGGCGGCAGAGGATTTAGTGCATCATATCATCTGAAATTTATCGTGCGTTGACGCGTAGGCTGTGCGGGTGGTATGGCGGTTCGCCCCACATACCAGGACCCTCGAGAACTGCCCCCGCCCCCACCATGAGAATCGGGGAGGAGGCCGGCGGGGTGGGGAGCTTGCAGAAAGGAACGTTTGGGTGTCGGTTTTGCCCGGGGAGGGGGAAGACTCCCTCCCCGGTCCCCTACCCCCGTGGCGATAGCCACCACGGTCCACTCCACGGGGAGATCCCGAGGAAGAACCGGGTCCGGGCTACCCCTGCACCTCACCTGCCCCTCCGGGAAACCGGCGCGAGGGGCGCTCCCGGGCACGGCTCATCCCCGGATATCGCCATGACTGCCCCCGCCCCGGGGAGGGGTGGGGATGCCGGAGATCGCGTATGAGTATCCCCCTACTGCAGTACTTCGCTAACGTTTTGAGGGAGACCCTCGGGAGGTCAAACTGCTGACTTTTCTTCGGGGCTTCGTGCTCAACGCGTGAGGCTCTATCGCTATCCGCACCAGGTAGCTCGCGCGTTGCCGCGGAAGTTCGCGAAGCCCGGTGCCTGAGTACTTGCAACTTCCTTCGTGACAACGCGCGAGATCGCATCGTTGCCAGGTGTCAAAATGAGCGAAGTACTGCCTCGCGTGGAGCGCGTCAGGCGATAAACCGGTGCGCTTATGCCGGCGTACGCAAGAGTTAGGTGAACACATGGATCCGATCATCGAAGAGGGATACGCCCGGCTCCTCGAGACCCTCGGGGAGCTGCAGGCGAAGAAGGAAGAGTCGGCCTCGAAGGTTCAGGAGAATGCAGGGGCCCTCCTTGCGCGGATGGCCGCCGATACGGCGCCGGTCGTGGGGCGGATCGGCCTCGATATGCTCCGGCGCGCAAAGAGAGAGGCCTCCGGGGAGCTTTATGAGCAGGAGTATTACGAGAAGAAGATGATCGTCCTCGGCAAGACCGATCCGCTTCCGTATCGCCCCGACGATCCGACGAGACCCGTCGATACCCAGATATGCGTCCTCGGTGAGGATGGGAACTTCTTCGAAGTGATGTACACGACCACCGAGATCCGGATCGACTCATACCTCGCCCCCATGACGCCGGAAGAGGCGTTCGACGTCTACGGCTACGACCTTGCCGTCATGCTCTACCGGGCGCTCTACGAGTATGCCGGGAAAGAGGAGGAACTGATGGCCGCACTCGCGCGGACGCTCGAGTATCTCGCTTCCTGAAAAACCCCTTTTTCTTCGCGATTATCGCCGGCGCCGGCAGGGTGCCCGGCAGGAGCCCGGGCGCCCCGCACCCCGCCCTCTCACCGCTGGTCAAAGAGCGGGAACATCGGTTCCGTCGGGTCGCGCCCGGCCGTGAGCGCCGTGAGCGGATACGAGCGTGTGTGCTTCCGGCCGGCGGCGTTCTCGTAGGTCACGACCGCTTTTGCCTCGGATATCATGGACGGAAGGGCAAAGCCGGACTCCTCGTCCGGTTCGAGCGATGGGATATCGAACTCGATGTTGATCGGAACGAGGGCGACATGGATGTTCTGCGCCGCTGCGGTGCCCGTGTTGGTGACGACGACCTCCCGGGCATCCGCCGAGAGGTCTGCGGTGACGAGCGGGTAGCTGCCGGTCTCTCCCATGATGTGGAAACTCATCAGGAGGACGAGCACGAAGACCAGCGCGATGAGGGCGAAGAAGACGTCGATGAAGAGCAGCCCGAGCGTGATGAGGCCGCCCGCCATCAGGATGATCTTCTGGTTCTTTTCCATGCTCAATGAGTTAGCGCACCGGGAATTATAAGAGTAGGTTTCGGGTCGGGGCGGCACGGTGCGATCCCGGGCGTTCTGCCCCGGGGTCGCCTGCACTCAGTTCTCGCAGAAGGGCAACACGACCATATACCGTCGTGGCGAAGTACTACAGAGAGACAGCATGCTTGAGTTGAAGTTCGTTCGTGCGCACCCCGAGATCGTCAGGGCAGACCTCACCAAGAGAGGAGATACCGGGAAGCTCGCCTGGGTCGACGAGGTGCTGGAGATGGACAGGAGGGCCCGGGAACTCACCGTGGCGATCGGCGACCTGCGCAACCGGAGAAACGTTATATCCCGCGAGATCAGCCAGGCGAGGAAGGCCGGGAACGATATTGCAGGGCTCCTTGCCGAGGCGGCGGACCTTCCCGCACGGGTCAAAGAGGCGGAGACGGAGCGCGATGCACTCACCGAAGCGGTGAGGTGCCGCCTGATGCGGCTCCCGAACATCCTGCACGAGAGCGTGCCCGTCGGCAAGGACGATACCGAGAACGTTGAGATCAAGCGGTGGGGCGAACCCAGAATCCCGACGTTCGACCTGGAGAACCACGGCGCGCTCGCCGTCGAGCGGGACTGGGCCGACTTCGAACGCGCGGCGAAGATCGCCGGGTCCGGGTTTTATTTCCTGAAAGGCAGGCTCGCCCTGCTCGATATGGCGCTCCAGCGGTTTGCGATGGACCTTCTCGTCGAGCGCGGCTACACCCCGATCATCCCGCCGTACATGATGAACCGGGCCGCATACGAGGGCGTGACCGACCTTGCCGACTTCGAGAACGTCATGTATAAGATCGAAGACGAGGACGAGTATCTCATCGCGACGAGCGAGCACCCGATGGCCGCGATGTACAGTGACGAGATCTTCGAGGAGAAGGACCTGCCGCTCCGTCTTGCAGGCTTGAGCCCGTGCTTCCGCCGCGAGATCGGGGCGCACGGGATCGATACGAAGGGACTCTTCCGGGTCCACCAGTTCCACAAGGTGGAGCAGTTCATCTACAGCACACCGGAGCAGTCATGGGACCTCCACGAGGAGCTGCTCGCGAACGCCGAGGAGGTCTTCCAGCGGCTCGGCCTCCCCTACCGGATCGTCTCGATCTGCACGGGGGATATCGGGACCGTCGCCGCAAAGAAATACGACCTCGAGGTCTGGATGCCGCGCGAGGAGCGCTACCGCGAAGCGGTCTCGTGCTCGAACTGCACGGCCTACCAGGCGGTCAGGTTGAACATCAAGGTGCGCGATCCGACCGAGTTCACGTCGAAACGCTACGTGCATACCCTGAACAGCACCGCGATCGCGACGTCGCGCGCGATCCGGGCGATCCTCGAGAACTACCAGAACGAGGACGGGTCGGTCACGATCCCGGAGGTCCTCAGACCGTACCTCTACGGGAGCGAGACGCTATAGAAGGGCCGGCAGCAACCTTTTCCGGCAGGTGCGGGACGCCGGAAGATAATCACTTTTTTCGCAACCCGGCTATCTCACCCACCAGCATCCCGTAGACCCGGCGCTCCTCGGTGACGTCCTCGTAGGTAACGTACTGCGTCCCGTCGGAGATCTCGACGGGCGAGAAGCGGATCACCTTCTCCTCCCCGTCCCTGCACCGGACGGAGAACGTCCGCGGGCGGGGCCGGCCGGGGCCGGCCTGCTCCCGGTCGGTCTTCCAGGCGGCGATCGCTTCGTGGCGCTGCGTCTCGTCGGGGAACGCCAGCCGGAACCAGTTCTTTCCGGTGGAGATATCCTCGAGCGTATACCCGAAGAGGTCGGTGAACGCCCGGTTGATATAAGTATAGCGGCCGTCCGAATCGATGATCGCAGCGGCAAACGGTGAGAAATCGATGATATCCCGGAATCGTCGCTCGCTCCGGAGGAGGTTCGCTCTTGCACGGCGGCGCAACAGGGCGACAGAGGCCTGATTGGCGAACGCCTCAATGACTTCCCGGTTTGCGAGATCACCCGGTCGGGTGAGTTTAATCATCATGCACCCCGAGATACCCTCCCTGCAGGAGAAGTTCCTCCCAAACCCCCTGCCGAGCCCGAGTTCTGTCTCGGCCTGCACACAGCGCTCTCCGGGGATCTGGTGAAAGAAAGTATCATAGAGTGAAGGGCTCTCAAAGATCCTGTCCGTGGATACGCCAGAGCCCGATAAGAGCATCTCACTGAGAGGAAAAGGTATGCCGATAAGCTCAGTCCCGATAACACCCTGCAGGCGATCAATCTGCTCTCTGTCTCCCACGACCGCCCTGAACCTGATCTCCCGCTGCTCTGCGTCCAGAGTGCAGACAAAGATGATGCTGCCGGGAGTGAGATCATGGAGACGATCTCCGATGTAGTGATAGATGTCGACGGAATCGTCCATCTCGATGAAATCCATCGCAGTCCGGGAGAGGAACAACAGGTTCCGGACCTGCTCCTGTTCGCGCGCGAGGCTCTGCCTGAGTCTGTCGTCGGCGATCTTTCTATCGATTGCGATTGCAGCCTGTCTGACGAATGCCTCTATGAGTCCCCGGTTCGGCAGTTCAGTGCCCGCCTGAATGCTTATCCCGACATCTCCCACGATTCTCCCCCTGGAGACGAGGCCCATCAGGTAGGTGTCGATGCCCCCTGCAGCCTCCTCAACCTGCTGGCAGCTCTCCTCGGGGACCTCCATGTGCATGAGCCTGTAGAGGGGAGGGGCCTTGACAAGTTTCAAGTGACGGATGAGCTCTGCCGTATCAGCTTTCGTGATAGGAAACGCCATCCCCTCCACCTTCATTCCTACGAACTGCTCCGTGACCGCGATGGCAACAGGGTTTCCGACGACGCTTTTTAGAACGAGTATCTGGTCCGACTCATCGATGATGCCGACCCAGACCAGGAATCCCGGAGCAAGAGTGTATAATTCCTGTGCAACGTACTGGTAGATGTCGTCAGTCACATCCATATCCCTGAAGTCCCGACCAGTCCGCGCGAGGAATTCCATATCACTGACGTAGCGCTTCCGCTCGGTGATGTCCTCAAGGACGAGGGTGCACCCCTTCTCCCCGTCCTCGAACGTCGTCGGGATCGCCTGCATCTGATAGAAGAACTCCCCGTCATCCCGCGCGTAGCGGATATCGGCGATCACCTGCTCCCGTTCGAGCCCCTCGATCACCGCGAGTGCCTCCGGGGTGGAGACGACGGGGAGGGCGGCCTCGCGGATGGTCCGGCCGATCAGGTCCTCTTTCGATTGCCGGAGGTGCTTGAGGCACTGGTCGTTGACCTGGACGATCCGCTGCTCGTTATCGAGGATCAGGATCAGGTTCTTCGTGAAGCAGAGAAAGGCGGAGATCGGGACACGCTGGGCGAGGGAATAGAGTTTCGCGTTCCCGATATTGCGGACGTCGACTTTGCCGGCGATCTGAAGGATCTCAAGGTGTTTTGAGACCGGGCTCCGGGTGACGCCGAGCTGCTTCGCCACCTCGGTGATGGTCATGCCCTTCGGCCGGAACCGGAGAGCACGAAGGATCCGGTTTGGGAGGTCGTGCTCCTCCTGCATCATGGGTGCACACTTGCCCTACCGGTATATCATACATCGGTTCGGGCGAGGGCAGGAAGATGCACCCTCAACTGTAATCCTCCGGCCCCCCTATCCGGGGCAGCGCGATCGCCGATCGGGCGCTGCCCGCCCGGTTTCGGCACCCGCCGCTCTCCCACTCTCACCTCACGGGATCGTCCTGACGATCCGCTCCTTGGTCACCTTCCCGGCGATAAAACGGGCAAGGGCAAGGAGCGCTGCCCCGATAGCTGCGAGGACCGCCTCCGTCGCCGCCGAGATGCCCGGCCCGCCGGGT
>JAGVUK010000138.1 GCA_019136335.1 Methanomicrobiales archaeon | reverse complement strand
GTAGGGATCGAACGCATGCTCGCGGGCCCGGAGCGCCGCGGGTTCCTCTCCGGTGTAACTCTGGGGAGACCCAAACGGGTGGTCCGGCCCGCCGGGGCAGGGGAGGCACTTCCCGTGAGGGCAGGGGTGCGGCGAGGTCATCACCGCGACGGGCGCCACCCCTGAAAGCGTCCGGGTGGGTTTGACGAGGAGGAGCGGCCGGAGGCGCTCGCGCTCATCGGGCGTGGCCGCGGCAAGAACTGTGGAGTTTTTAGGCATACCGACGCCCCGCTCCCGGCAGACCTCGAGCTTGATCTTCTGGACGTCGGCAGGACCGGGTCCGGTAGAAAGGATGCGGGAGATGATCTCCCGGAGGGTATCGGTATCGTTCATCGCTTAATGTTCGGTTGCGATTCGCTCGGATGGAAAATCAACGTGGTATTCGATGTAAGGGTTATGGTTGGCGCGGATGTGCTGGACGATCTCGCCTCCGAGCGTCAGGATCGCCTTTTTATGCGTCACCTTATTCTTATGGATATGGACGGGTGAGATGTGGAGAGCATTGTACTGGTCGGTCGGGACATCCTCCCCCGTGGTGCTTTCATAATACTTTCTGACGTGGACTAACAGCATGTGTAAATGGAGCAGCTCTTCTTTTTGCACAATATCACCTTTCCTCGAAGAATACTACTGTCCGCGGGTAGATATAATTTGTTGGTGATCTTTTTATATGCACAAGATGCGGGCGGTCGGGGCGTTTATCGGGCTTGCAATCGGCGATGCACTGGGCGCGCCCCTGGAAGGCCTTCCGCCGCCTCCGTTCGCCGTAACCGAGATGGAGGGGGGCGGGATTCACAACACCCTTCCGGGGCAGTACACCGACGACACCCTGCAGGCGTCAGCCCTCGCGGAGACGCTCGCCCGGTGCGGGAGACTGGATCAGGGCGACTTCTCCCGGCGCCTGGTTCTGGTATACCGGGCTCACCCGGAGTTCTTCGGGCCGACATCCCGGGCCGTCCTCGACCTGATCGAGGGGGGCGTCGATCCAGGAGATGCCGCGAGGATGGTGCACGAGGCGCGGGGAGGGAGCCGGAGCAACGGGAGCGTGATGCGGGGGATCCCAGTCGGCATCTTCTACCCGCCGCCGGAGGTGCGGGAGGCGAGCCTCGCGGCATCGCGGGTCACGCACTTCGACGCCGCCGCCGGTGAGGCCTCGGCGTTCGTCAACCGGATGGTCAGCGGCATGTGCCGGGGTGAGGAGGCGGGCACGGCGTTCGGGCACGCCCTCGCCGCCTGCCGCGACCCGGAACTCCAGGACCTCCTCCGTGACTACCGGGCGCACCCGCCCGAGCCATCCGTCTTCATGGACGCATCGTCCTTTCGCGACGCGGTGGTCACGGCGGTCAACCTCGGGGGCGACGCCGATACCGTCGGCGCGATCGCCGGCGGCCTCGCCGGGGCGCGCTGGGGGGTTCGCGCGGTCCCGGCGTCCTGGCTCTCCGCGCTCCAGGACCGGGAAGAACTCCTCGATCGTGCCCGGCGGCTCTCTCGCGCGAGCAGGGCGTAACGGGACCTCCAATAGTTCAGGTGCACTGTTGCCTCATGCGAAGAGCGCGAAGGCCAGGCCGTGGGGTTGCTGCGCCTTCCTTCACGTGCGGCGGGCGACCGGCACATCCGCGCCTCGCGGCCTCAAAATGAAACTGAATCTGGACGCTGAAGACACGAGGTAGGGGCGGGGAGGAGGCAAGCCGCCACCCCCCATGGCGATAGCCACCACGGTCCAGTATCCGGGGAGAGGCGGGAGGAGAACCAGCTCCGGGCCGCACCCCCCTTCTTCCGGGAAACCGGCGCCACCGCTCCCGGGCACGGCTTCCCACGGGATATCGCCATGACTGCCCCCTCCCCGGCCCCCTCCCCCAGTTGCGATATCCACCACGGTCCAGCGTACCGGGACATACTACATCCGGTACTGTGATGACGGCGTGATCCTGGTTGCGATATCCACCACGGTCCAGCGTACCGGGACAAGCCTGGAAAAACCGGGTTCCGGCTCTCTCCCCTCCCCCGGGAAACCGGCGTCAGCACTGCTCCCTTCCTGCGGTGGGGACGGAGTGGAGAATTGCCGGGTACAGCTTTCTATTGCGGGAAGGGGTAAGCGCCGGGAACAAACCAGCCCCTTGTGAAACCGCGAAGGGGCGTTGCCTACGACCATTGCCTGACTTCGCATGCGGCGGCGGGCGCATTCCGCCCCACACCTGCAAAAGAAGACGGTTCAATACGGCAGCGTCAGACGGGCCGCAGTTCCACCAGTTTCAGGGGCCGGCCCCGCTCGCAGACGTCGGGAGCGTTGCCGAGGACCTCCCCGACAATGTACTTCTCCCCCTCGATGATGCCGTCGGGGCGGCAGAGCCGGTAGCTCCGGCACGCGGTCCTCGGGCAGGTGAACTCATAACTGATTTTTGAGTTCGCGATCGCCATGTCGGCGCCGATCAGCGCGACGACGGGGGCCTCCAGCACATCGACCGCGACCACCGCCTCATGGTGGACCGGGCAGTC
>JAGVUK010000287.1 GCA_019136335.1 Methanomicrobiales archaeon | reverse complement strand
GACTCCCCCGTCAGCGGCGCCTCGTCCACCTCAAGCGACGTCGCCTCGACGAGCGCGAGGTCGGCGGGCACCCGATCCCCCATCTCAAGGGCGACGAGATCCCCCGGCACGATCCCGGATGCGTCGATCTTCTGCTGCTTCCCGTCGCGGACGACCACGGCCCGCTGGACAAGCATCTGCCGCAACGCCTCGATCGCCTCCCCGGCCTGCCATTCCTGGGAGTATCCGAGTATGGCGTTCAAGACGACGATGATGAGGATGGCGGCGGCGTCCTGGGCTTCGCCGACGAAGAACGAAATCGCCGCCGCAACGATCAGGATGACGATCAGGATGCTCGCAAACTGCCGCAGAAAGACCTGGAGGCGTGTCTCCCGTTCCTCCTCCTGGAGGACGTTCTCCCCATAGCGCTTCAGCCGGGCCTCCGCCTCATCCGCGGAGAGGCCTCGCGGGCCGGTGCCGAGCTCGCGCCGGACCTCCTCCGGAAAGAGGGTATGCCATTCGGGCGGCGCCCTTCCTCCTCCGGGCAGATCCTCGCCCCGGTCCTGAGTCGGCACGATCATACTTTTCCGGTTCTGCGCCGGGCTATAAAAAGGTATAGATATCCTTTTGGCGCCCTCAGGAAGGCCGCAGGGGCGGATAGCCCGGACCCCGCCGGTAACATTATATCCCCCGGAGGGGCTCCACAGTAGCCGGGCCAGAGATCCGGTCCGGGAAGGAATGACGATGAGCAGAATAGCAGTCCTGATAACGGATATGTTCGAGGATATCGAGTACACAAAACCCGCGGAGGCGTTTTGGGGGGCCGGCCACGATCTCGTCCACGTCGGCCTCTCCGCCGGAGAAACCGTCCGCGGTAAGAAGGGAGAGGCGGAGGTCATCGTCGACCGTGCCGCTGCCGACGTATCGGCGGACGAATTTGACGCGCTCTTCATACCCGGCGGCTACTCGCCCGACAAACTCCGGGCCCACGATGCGCCCGTGGAGTTTGTGCGGGCGTTCGTCCGGAGCGGCAAACCGGTCCTCGCCATATGCCACGCGCCCCAGCTCCTGATCACGGCGCAGGTCCTCGAGGGCCGCCGGATCACCGGCTGGAAGTCCATCGCCCAGGACATCAAAAACGCCGGTGCGGAGTACGTCGACCGTGAGGTGGTGGTCGACGGCAGCCTGGTCTCGAGCAGGAACCCCGACGACATCCCTGCGTTCATCAGGGCGTCGCTTGAGAAACTCGAGGAGGCCGGCGGCGGGAAGGTGGAGGCCGCGGCTGCGCGGCAACGGTGAGACCACGGGCCGGGGCGGGGACCGCGGCATATCCTTTTATCTTTACGACCGCACCTCATTCATTGGAATGAGGCTCACGGAACCGGTATGGAGCAGACCCGCGATCATCGTCCTGACTGCGGGGCTTATCGTCCTCCTGGGGGTCGCCGCCCGCGTACTCGCCGGCGTCGATCTCGCGTATGCCGATCTCCTCTACCTCGTGCTCATCCCGGCCGCGTACTGGTACCGGCGGCGTGCTGTATACGCGGGGATGCTGGTTGCGGCGCTCCACATCGCCGCCGAGTACGGCATCACCGGGTACGTGGGCACAGATACGCTCGTGCGTGCGGGGATGTTCGTCGTCGTCCCCTACGTCCTCGGGTACTTTTTCGAGGTCACGGACCGGCGGGCCGGGAGCAGGCATTTCCGCGTCGGCGAGCCCGGTCCCGGCGCACCCGCGTGCGACCGGGATACGAGGAGGCTGATCGCCCGGTTGTCGAGCCGGAACCCGGACACCCGCTACGAGGCGGCCGGGTGCCTCGGCGACGCGGGCGAGCCCGCCGCGGTCCTGCCGCTCGCCGCCCTTCTGCGCGATCCGGAGGGCGGTGTGCGCTGGAAGGCAGCGGAGGCGCTCGGGAGACTGGGTTCCCCGGCCGTAGAGCCGCTCACGGAGAGCCTGCAGAGCGATGACGTAGATGTCCGGTGGATGGCTGCGGTCGCTCTCGGGGATATCGGCGACCCGGCGGCGATCCCGGCGCTCGTGGAGGCGCTCGACGACGAGGACGCCTACGTCAGGAGCAGGGCGGCCCTCGCGCTTGCGGCCATCGGGGAGCCCGCGCGGGAGGTGCTCGTCACCGATCTTGCCACCGGGAACCGAAGGGTCCGGGGAGGTGCGGCGCTGGCGCTCGGGAGGCTCGGGGGTGAGGGCGCCGCCTCAGCCCTCATCGGTGCCCTCCGCGACCCGGACGAGGAGGTCCGGCACCGGGCGGCGGGTGCGCTCGGGGATATCGGGGAGCCTGCTATTCCCGCTCTTCTTTCGGCCATCCGGGCTGACGAGACGGACCTCCGGCAAGGGGTGACCGCCGCCTTCGCCCAGATCGGGCGGCCCGCCGTCGCCCCGCTTGTTGCGGCTCTCGGCGACGGCGACTGGCGCGTCCGCAGGGGGGCGGCGGCAGCCCTCGGGGAGATCGGGGATCCCGGATCCGTCGACGCCCTGATCGAGGCGCTCGACGACGGGCGGGAGGAGGTGCGGCAGGCTGCCCGGGAGGCGCTCGGCAGCATCAGGAAGACATAACCCCGACGAGGGTGTATCTCAACGATATGACTGATGAGACCCGGATCGATGAACTGATTGCCGACCTCCGGCAGGCCCCTCTCGCGGTGCGGCGGGCGGCGACCGCCGAACTCGGGGCGAGCGGTGCCGCGGCGGTCGAGCCGCTGATTGCCGCGATGCTTGACGGCGATAACGACCTCCGGTGGTACGCCGCCCGGGCGCTGGTGCAGATCGGGGAGCCTGCCATCGCCCCTCTCCTCGCGGCGATGCGTGCCCGGGAGGACCGCGACTTCCGGCGGTACGCCATGGCGGCCCTGACCGGGATCGGGGAGGCGGCCGTTGAACCCCTCATCGGCGTCATCGAGAGCGCCGACCCCGGCCTCCAGCCGTTCGCCGCGATGGCTATCTGCAAGATCGGGCAGCCGGCGGTCGAACCGCTCCTCCGCCTGATGCAAAACCCGGACCCAAAGACGCAGGAACGCGCTGCGCTCCTCCTCTGGAAGATGGGGGAGCCGGGCGCCGGGCCGCTCACCGAGGCGCTGGAAGCGGACCGACCCGGGAAGAGGTGAACCCGGTCTCCCGCTGCCTCCACATCCGCTGCCGCCCGGATTGAACAAACGGCGTGGGGTGGGGGCAGCAGATCCCTTCCCGGTTGAGGCAGCGGGCAATCGCCTGCAGGGTCCCGACCCACACCCTGTACTCCCCGGGCCATCCCGGTTGCGCGGCAGGGATCGTCCACCGCCCGCCGGGCGGCACGACCGCCAGTACACCGGGGCGTTGTCGATGGAGAGGATGACGGGAACCGGATTGGCACAGGTGATCCGGTCGCGGCAGGCGATCTCCCGCACGCAGTTCGGGCCTCCGGGGCTGAAGAACCCTGCCGGTGCGGGGCTCCGCGCCCGGGAAGGAGCCTCTAAATGCGTGAAGGGCCCATAGTTCCTGCATGGAGGTCTCACCTGCTATCGCCCGGTACTTCGACGATCTCGCGGCCAATCTTGCGTCCGCCATGGAACTCGCCGCTGCCGCACGGGCCCGCGGGCTCGATCCAAGGACGGAGATCGAGATCCCGATAGCAAGCGACCTTGCCGACCGCGTGGAGGCGCTCCTCGGTTATCCGGGGATCGCGGCCCGGATCCGCGAGCTCGAACGGGAGATGTCCCGCGAAGAGGTGGCGCTCCGGATCGGCGACGATTTTGCAGCAAAGATGTTCGGCGAAACCACGACGGAGGAGATCCTCGATCACGCCATCCGGGGTGCGATGGCGCTCCTGACCGAAGGGGTGGTGGCCGCCCCGACGGAGGGGATCGCGAAGGTCAGCCTCGGGAAGAACGACGACGGGACCGATTATCTCAAGATCTACTACGCGGGGCCGATCCGGAGCGCCGGCGGGACGGCGCAGGCGCTCTCGGTGCTGGTGGGCGACTACGTGCGCCAGGCGCTCGGGATCAACCGCTACATCCCCCGCCCCGAAGAGGTGGAGCGCTACATCGAGGAGATCCGGCAGTACAACAACATCATGAGCCTGCAGTACCTCCCAAGCGAGAAGGAGCTCCGGACGATCATCGAGAACTGCCCCGTCTGCATCGACGGCGAGCCGACCGAACAGCAGGAGGTGAGCGGGTACCGGAACCTGGAGCGGGTGGAGACGAACACCGTCCGGGGCGGGATGGCGCTCGTGGTCGCGGAGGGGCTGGCCTTAAAGGCCCCGAAGATCGTGAAAAACGTCAAAAAGATGAAGATGGCCGGCTGGGACTGGCTTGAGGAGATGATCAGCGGCGGCGCCTCGGCAAAGAGCGATGACGACGACAAGGGCGCCGCCGTCAAACCGAAGGACAAGTACCTCCGGGACCTGATCGGCGGCCGGCCGGTCTTCTCCTACCCGATGCGCAAGGGGGGATTCCGGTTGCGCCTCGGCCGGTCGCGGAACACCGGGTTTGCGGCCGCCGGCCTGAACCCCGCGACGATGCATATCCTCGGGGACTTCCTCGCGGTCGGGACCCAGATGAAGATCGAGCGGCCCGGGAAGGCGGCGGGGATCGTGCCGGTGGACTCGATCCAGGGGCCGACGGTCAAACTCCGGAGCGGGGAGGTCCGCCGGGTGGACGATGCGGCGGAGGCGCGGCGGATCGCCGGCCAGGTCGAGGAGATCCTCGACGACGGCGAGATCCTGATCAGTTTCGGGGAGTTCATGGAGAACAACCACCCGCTGATGCCTCCGTGTTACTGCGAGGAGTGGTGGCGGCTCGAGGGGGGTCCGCGGCACCCGGAGAACGAGCTTGAGGCTATAGAGTTCGCGCTCGACGGGGCCCCCCTCCACCCCGACTACACCTACCTCTGGGACGACGTCGCCCCGACCGAGATCGCCCTCCTTGCGGACCGGATCAGCGCCGGCGGCCGGATCGAGGATGGGGTGCTGACGCTGCCGGATACCCCGGAGGTGAAGGCGATCCTCGAAGAACTCCTGGTGCCTCACCATCTTTCCGGCGACCGGATCGCGATCCCCGGGTACCTGGTGCTCCTCGCCTGCCTTGGGCTGACGTTGCACCTCGATAAACGGCCGGCGTGGCAGGACGCGCCCCTCGAGAACTCGCTCGACCTCGTGATGCACCTCTCGGGTTTCGTGGTCCGCTCGAAGGCGGGCACCCGGGTCGGCGGCAGGATGGGGCGGCCGGGGAAGTCGAAGCAGCGGGAGATGAAACCGCCGCCCCACTCGCTCTTCCCGATCGGGGACGAGGGCGGTTCGCGCCGGTCGTTCCAGGCGGCCTGCTCCTCCCGGCCCCGGTCAAACACGGACGGCGGCATCATCGAGGTGGAGGTGGGCGAGCGGCGCTGCCCCGCCTGCGGCACGTTCACCTACAAGAACCTCTGCGACTGCGGCACGCACACGCGGCCGGTCCTCCGGTGCCCGAAGTGCAGCCAGGAGATCGGGAAGGACCTATGCCCCCGGTGCAACGTGGCGACGGTCTGCCTCCAGAAGGTCTCGATCAACGTGAAGAATGAGTACGCGGCGGCGCTCGAGAACCTCGGTGTGCGCGAATCGGCGATCCCGCTCTTGAAGGGCGTCAAAGGGCTGATCTCCCGCGAGCGGCCGGTGGAGCCGATCGAGAAGGGGATCCTCCGGGCGTTGCAGAACCTTTATGTCTTCAAGGACGGGACTGTCCGCTACGATATGATCGATCTGCCCCTCACCCATTTCCGGCCGGACGAGGTCGGCGTCCCGGTCGAGAAGCTCCGGGAACTCGGCTACACTCACGACATCTACGGCCGGGACCTCACCTCGGCCGATCAGGTGCTGGAACTCCGGCACCAGGACATCCTGGTCTCGGAGGACTGCGGCGAGTGGCTGGTCCGGGTGGCGAAGTTCGTCGACGACCTTCTCGTGAGGCTCTACGGGCTTGAGCCCTTCTACCGGGCGGAGAAACCGCTTGACCTCGTGGGCCACCTCCTGATGGGGCTTGCGCCGCACACGAGCGCCGGAGTCCTCGTCCGGCTGATCGGGTTCTCGAAGGCCGGGGTCGGCTACGGCCACCCGTTCTTCCATGCAGCCAAACGGCGGAACTGTTTTGCGGGCGATACCGAGATCACCGTCTCCGACGGCCGGCGGTGGATGACCGTCCCTATCCGCCAGTTCGTTGTGGAGAACTTCGATGTCTCAAAGCCGGGCATCGACCACGTGGGAACGTTCTACTCTGACCCCATGCAGCCGTTCTATGTCAGGAGTATCGACACCCGGGGGGTGACCAGCCTCAAGAAGGTCACCTCGGTCTCGGTCCACCGCTCCCCGGCGCACCTCATCCGGTTCGTGACGAGGCGGGGGAAGGTCCTCACGGTCACCCCCGACCACGCGATGCTGGTCTGGGACACCGATTACCTCCGAAAGATCCGGGCGCTCGAGGTGAAGATCGGCGACCGTGTCCCGGCGGAGGAGGGCGGGCTCGTCATCAGCGACGTGGTCGTGGCCCGGGAGACTGTCCAGGCGCTCGACGACCGGGTCTACTGTCTCTCGGTCGCAGAGAACCACACCCTGGTCGCAAACGGGATCTTCTGCGGGCAGTGCGACGGCGACGAGGACTGCGTGATGCTCCTCCTCGACGGCCTGATCAACTTCTCCCGCTCCTACCTCCCCGAGACCCGGGGCGGGACGATGGATGCGCCGCTTGTCCTGACGACCCGGATCGACCCGGCGGAGGTCGACAAGGAGAGCCTCAACGTCGACGTCTGCGACCACTATCCCCTCGAGGTCTACAACGGCTGCCTCGCTTACGCCCATCCAAAGGACCTCGATAAGTTCGTGGACCGGGTGGAGCGGCGGCTCGGGACCCCGGCCCAGGTCGAGGGGTTCTTCTTCACCCACCCTACAACGAACATCTCGGCGGGGCCGCTTGAGTCCACCTACACGAAACTCGGGACGATGCTTGAGAAACTCGATGCGGAACTCGACCTCGCAAAGAAGATCCGGGCAGTGGATGCCGACGACGTCGCCGAGAGGGTCCTGAACACCCACTTCATCCGGGACCTCCAGGGCAACCTCAACGCCTTCTCGAAGCAGAAGGTGCGGTGCATGAAGTGCAACGCGAAGTACCGGCGGATGCCGCTTGCCGGGAGGTGCACCCGGTGCGGGGGCAACGTCATTCCAACAGTCCACGAGGGGTCGGTGAAGAAGTACCTGGAGATGTCGCGCAACATCTGCGAGACTTACGCGATATCGGAGTACACGAAGCAGCGGGTGGAGGTGCTCTTCTTACGCGATATCGGAGTACACGAAGCAGCGGGTGGAGGTGCTCTTCATGCAGATCGAGTCGACCTTCGGCGAGCCCCCGGAGCGGCAGCTCGGGCTTGCGGACTTCATGTGAGGTGCGGGGATGGAGGCCGTGGAGGTTCTTCGGGTCCTCAAGGGGAGCGTCCCCCCGGGGTCTGCGGCGGGGCGGGCGGTCTTTTCGGGCGGTCGTATCGACCCTCCTCCCGCCGTGGGGCGGGTGGCGGTCCCGGGCGGGGTCCTCGCCTTCCGGGTGACGACGCCTGCGTCGCAGCCCGACCGGACCCTCCTCTTCTTCCACGGCGGGGGGTTTACGACCGGATCGACGGCCGAGTACCTCGGTCTCTCTGCCCGGATTGCGGATGCGGCGAGGGCGGAGGTCTTCTCGGTCGACTACCGGCTCGCGCCGGAGCACCCCTTCCCGGCGGCGGTGGAGGACTGCCTTGCGGCCTACTGCCACCTGCTCGGGGAGGGCTATGCTCCTGAACGGGTGGTGCCGGTCGGCATATCGGCCGGCGGGACGCTCGTCCTCTCGACGCTCCTTGCCGCGCAGGAACTCGGGCTCCCGATGCCGGCAGCGGCGGTCTTGCTCTCGCCGGCGGTCGATATGCTCTTCCTCGGCGAATCGGTCCTCCTGAACCGGGAGACCGACTGGCTCGCGCCGGAGCGATTCAGGGCGATGCAGGAGGACTACCTCGCCGGCCACGATCCAGGCGATCCGCTGGCGTCGCCGCTCTACGCGGACCTCTCCGGTCTGCCGCCGCTCCTCGTCCAGGCGGGGGGCGGGGAGGTGCTGGTCGACGGCATCGCGGCGTTCGTGAGCACGGCCCGGCTCCAGGGGGTGCCGGTCGCCTTCGACTGCACGGAGGGGATGTTCCACTGCTGGCAGATGTTTGCCGCCGTCCTCCCGGAGGGTGCGGCGGCAGTGGAGCGGGTCGGGGCGTTTGTGAGGCGGCACGTGCCGGGGGAGTAGGCGCCAGCAAGCTCATTACTCTAGAGGTTCAAGAAGTACAGGCGCGAGGGTAGCCAAGCGGTCAACGGCGGTCGACTCAAGATCGACTCTCGAAGGAGTTCGCGGGTTCGAATCCCTCCCCTCGCATTTTGTTTTGGGGTTATATACAACTGAAAAAAATTTGACATCCACCACCAGGGCATGTCATGGGGGTGGGCGAGGTGTCTCTCTTGAGGTGGTATGACATCCACCTTCCGGACGTGCGATCCTACTGTGGGATAGTGCGCGCTCTTTTAGAGGTGTGGTGACACTCAGCACATGGATGTGAACCTTGC
>JAGVUK010000168.1 GCA_019136335.1 Methanomicrobiales archaeon | reverse complement strand
CGCCGCCGCCTCCACCCGGAGGTTGCCGTCAAAGTGGTCGGCGACGACCCGGTGGAGCTCGGCAACGATCTCCTGTGCCGGTCTCCCGGTCGCGGCGGCGATGCGCCCGATGAGGTCCTCCGAGGGGTTCTCCGTGACGAGGATATCGGAGGTGGGTTTGAAACCGAGCGGTATCGAGACCTCCGCGACGTCAAAGAGCGGCCGGATGGCGCCGCCCTCCATCTCGACAAGCCCCTCCGACTTCGCCCGCTCCAGGAGCTGGTTCGCCTGCTCCTTGTTCATCCACTTCCGGTCGATGGCGATGTAGAAGACGAACTCGCTCCTCTGCAACCGCTCCTTGCGCATATGTTTGAACGGTGCGGCAACCGCAATCCTGACGCTCACTCGCAGGCACCCTTAAGGATTCTTCGCAGGTCCATCGCATCCAGGTCGCCCAGGCGCCCCTCCTTTGCGATGTAGCACTCCGTCACCGGCCCCTTATCGACGATCCTGAGATAGAAGACGTTCTCCGCGACCGGCAGCCTCTTCTCGGGGGTGAGGAGCGTCCTCTGCAGGCCGACACGAAAGTCTGCAGCCTCGGTGACCATCTCGGAGATCGGCAGCAGGTCGTCGAGGTCCAGGAACTTTGTCCGCCCGTCCGCGACCTGGACGCGGATCCGCTCCTTGATGAGGCCGTCCGCCCCCTTCGCTGTCGTGTGGGTGTCGTGCATCCGGGCTATACAGGTGAGGACATCCCCAAACGGCCGGGCAAGTTCAAAATCGAGGTCGATGGACTGGGGGAAACGATGGTATATCCTGCGCATCACTAAGACTGACGTCCGCAGAACGTAAAAAGGATCTGATCCCACCGGAGGCGCAAAAGTTTTTGGCGCACCCGGCCCCTCCCTGCACCCGTATGACGGATCACCTTACGCTTCTGCAGATGAACGACTCGCACGGGTACCTGGAACTGCACCCGGAACTCTTCTGGGCCGCTGATCGGGCCGAATACCGAATGGCCGGGGGGTATGCCAGGATAGCAGCGCTCATCGGGGACGCGCGGGACGCGCAACGAGGGCGGGTGCTCGCGTTTGACTGCGGCGACACCATCCACGGCACGTACCCTGCCGTCCAATCGAAGGGCGAGGCGCTCGTCCCGGTCCTCAACGCTCTCGGGTTCGACGCCATGACCGCGCACTGGGAGTTTGCCTACGGGCCGGAGCAGTTCCAGAAAGTCGCCCGCGCTCTTGACTACCCGGTACTCGCCGTCAACTGCTACGACGACGCGACGGGCGACCTTGTCTTTCCTCCCTATACCGTCTGCGAGACCGACGGCCTCGAGGTGGGCGTCATCGGGATCGCCGCTACAATCGTTGACAAGGTGATGCCGCCGTCCTTCTCGGAGGGCGTCCACTTCACCCTCGGAAACGCCGAACTCCCCGGCTACATCGCCCGGCTCCGGGACGACGAGGGGGTGGACCTGGTCGTGGTGATATCGCACCTCGGCTTTCCCCAGGAGGTGAAGCTCGCCCGGGAGGTGGACGGGATCGACGTCCTCCTCTCGGGGCACACCCACAACCGCCTCTTTGAACCGGCTATCGTCAACGACACCATCATCATACAGTCCGGTTGCCACGGCTCCTTCCTCGGGCGGCTTGACCTTACGGTCGAGAACCGGCGGGTGACGAAGTTCGACCACGACCTCATCGTTGTCGGCGAGGAGATCCGGCCCGATCCCGGGATTGAAGAGATGGTCGGGAAGATAATGGACCCGCACCGCGAGTGCCTCTCCCGGGTCGTCGGCGAGACCCGGACCGCCCTCAACCGGAACACGGTCCTCGAGGCCACGATGGATAACCTCCTCCTCCAGGCACTCATCGACCTCACCGGCGCGGATATGGCGTTCTCGAACGGCTGGCGCTACGGCGCCCCGGTGCCGCCGGGTCCAATCACGGTAAACGACCTCTGGAACATCATCCCGATGAACGCCCCTGTCTCGACGGTCGAGATCACAGGCCGGGAGCTGCGGGCAATGATGGAGGAGAACCTGGAACGGACCTTCGCGCGGGACCCCTACGATCAGATGGGCGGCTATGTGAAGCGCTGTGCGGGAATCAACCTCTACTGCAAACTCGAGAACGCGCCCGGACTCCGTATCCAGGAGTTCTTCGCGGGGGGAAAGAGGCTTGATCCGGATGCCGTCTACCGGACCGCGTTCGTCACCGCTCAGGGCGTGCCGGCGAGTTACGGGGAGAACCGGGAGGATCTCGATATCCGGGCGATCGCGGCGCTCGAGCGTTACCTGGCGAGAGGACCCGTGAGCGCCGATCTCCGCGGGAGCGTGGTGGCGGTATGACGCCGTCCTCGCGGGTCGTCATCCGGGTGAGCGAGCGCGACAGGGCGACCCTGGCCCTGAGGAATGTAAAAACCTGATCGCCGGCCCTGGGGCGGGGTCGGTCGGGGTCGAGGTGGTGGCTTACGCCGGCAGGGTGGAGGGGCTCCGTGCCGGCGGCCCGGACGCCACCTTCATGGACCTGCTCGCGAGGTACGGTGTCCGGTTTGTCGTCTGCCCAAACACTTTCCCGTTCCCGGAACCTGGCGGCGGAGGACTTCCCCGGCTATGTCAAGACTGTCCCGTCCGGCGTTGTGGAATGGGTCGTCAGGCAGGCGGAAGGCCGGTATTACCTGAGTCCGTAAAAAAGATATCTTATGCGATCAGGACAGCGTTGACGACGCCGTCCTGACCGGGTCTGCTGACGATCCGCGCGCGTCCTGCGTCCGTCCTGATGACGGCGCCTTTGGTCAGGAGGCTCCGCCGGACGTAGTTCGGGTTGGCGCTGTTTGCCTCGACCGCCTCGATCTTCGCCTTCCGGGTCTCGCCGGTCGCCGGGTTCGCGACCGTCGCATAGTCCAGCCTGAGGGCCCGGACCTTCTGGTTGCCCCCGTAGGTCCGGACAACCTTCTTGCGCTCTTCACCGATGTGCGTCTCTGCCGGAGCTCTTCCGATCTCCGCTCTCTTCTTGCCCTGGGAGGCGTGGTAGCGCCCACCCGACGGCTTCCGTACTGATCTTCCTTGCCACTGCATGTGACCACCGAAATACTCTGTTGAGGACGCGATACCTGTCGTGGGAAAGCAGTCTCTCGTTAAAGTGCTATAACTATTCGGGGCGGGAATATTTAACTGTGCTGATCAGGCGAGGATCGCGTCCAGCAGTTCCCGGATACCTTCCCCGGTCTTCATGTTCGTCCGGAAGACCTGCATCTCCGGGTTGTAGCGGCGCATATCCTGCTCCATCCGGTCGAGGTTGGCGCCGACGAACCCGGCGAGGTCGACTTTGTTGATGACGCCGATGGTACTGCCGCGAAACATCATCGGGTGCTTGTTCACCACATCGTCCCCTTCTGTGGAGCTGACGATGACGATCCTTTTTTCGGCACCCAGTCGGAAGTCCGTCGGGCAGATCATGTTGCCGACGTTCTCGATGAAGAGGACGTCGATATCGTCAAGCGGCAGGTGTTCGATGGCATGCTCCACCAGGTGGGCGTCGAGGTGGCATTCCTTCCCGGTGTTCGCGTTGTAGGCCGGGATCCCGAGGGCGACGATCCGCTTGAAGTCGTCGTCGCCGTAGACGTCTCCCGCGATGGCGCCGGCGCGGAGCCCCCGCTCCTCAAGAAGCGGGACGAGCCGCTCGATCGTGGCGGTCTTCCCCGACCCGATCGCACCGAGGAGGTCGAACGCCCGGATACCGTGATCCCTGAGGTGTTCGGCGTTGGCGTCTGCGATGCGGTTGTTGACGTCGTAGATGTCCTTCTCCACATGGACGTCGATATGGTGCATGGTATGTACTGTGATCATGATCTGTTTATAGGTTAACACCCATACCCTACGGCAATGAGCGTTGAGCGCATCCTGTACCCCTGTTACTTCGACGTCACGCTGCAGCGGCGGGAGGGGCGCCGTGTCCCGAAGAACCTTGGCGTGAAGTCACCGGAACTCTCCGCTATCGAGGCCGCCCTGCGGAGGATGAAGGTCCCGCACCGGGTGGAGGCACACCACCACCCCGCCCGGTGGGCGGAGCGTGAAGGCAGGGTTGTGGCGGAGTGGGAAGGGAGCAAGGAAGACCTGATCCGGAAGGTCGCCCGCGATCTTGCCGGCCGGAAGTGACCGGGATGTACGACCTGCACACCCACACCCTCCTCTCCGATGGCGAACTCCTCCCGACGGAGCTGGTCCGGCGGGCCGCCGTACTCGGCTACGAGACCCTCGCCATCACCGACCACGCGGATGCCTCGAACCTCGCGCACCTGGTGGAGGCAGGGAGCATGGTCCGGGAGTCGGCGCGGCGGTACGGCGTGGACCTGCTCGTCGGGGTGGAACTCACCCATGTCCCGCCGTCCCTGATCCCGGCACTCGCGCGCGAGGCGAAACAGCGCGGTGCCGATATCGTCGTGGTCCACGGGGAGACGGTGATGGAACCGGTCGCTCCGGGGACCAACCGCGCCGCCTGCACCTGCGAGTACGTCGACGTGCTCGGCCACCCCGGGCTGATAACGGTCGAGGATGCCCGCGCGGCCGCAGAGTACGGGGTCGCGCTCGAGATCACCTCCCGGGCGGGGCACAACCGGACGAACGGCCACGTGGTGGGGGTGGCCAGGGCGACCGGCTGTCTTCTCACGGTCGATTCCGACACGCATGCGCCGTCCGATCTGATGTCAAAGGAGGCGCGGCAGACGGTTGCGCTCGGTGCCGGGCTGACGGAGGCGGAATCCCGGGAAGTACTCTCTCTCTCTATTAAACGACTCCTGCAGAAGTAAGATGGAGTATTTATATTTTAGCGAAACATTTTTATAATCTCGTGATCAATATATATACGTTACTAAATACATCCAGCTATAGTATCCCCTAGAGGTTGCAGTTTGCGGTTAATCGGACGTTCTGTAAGTGTTTGCGGTAATCGCTTGTTAATCTTGCGATGCGATGCCGCACAGTTGCCCCGCCTCTACGGTGAGGCTCTGGATCGCCGGTTGAAACCCGTAGGGAAGGTTGTCGACATCTTTGGGAATATATCATCTCCCTATGCCGTAGTCCTCTGCTACAATGGCTGCTCCGTGCAGGTTGGCGAGAAGATCTTTGCAAAATAGGTGTATAATCGATGGCAGAAGTTGAAAAATTGAAACAGCTGCAGTTGCAGCGTGAGGCCCTGAAGAAGAGAGGGGAGCAGAAGGTTAAAGAGACCGAGAAGAAGCGTACCGAGGAGACTGTCCAGTCCGTCTGTCCCGAGTGCGGCAGCCGCCAGCTCGTCCACGACTACGAGCGTGCCGAACTCGTATGCCAGAGCTGCGGGCTTGTCCTTGACGAAGAGTTCATCGACCGCGGTCCCGAGTGGCGTGCGTTTGACCACGACCAGCGGATGAAGCGCTCCCGTGTCGGCGCACCGATGACGTTCACGATTCACGACAAGGGTCTCTCGACGATGATCGACTGGAGGAACCGTGACTCCTACGGCCGTGCGATCTCGAGCAAGAACCGCGCCCAGCTCTACCGTCTCCGGAAGTGGCAGCGGCGTATCCGGGTCTCGAACGCGACCGAGCGGAACCTTGCGTTCGCGCTCTCGGAACTGGACCGGATGGCATCTGCGCTCGGCCTGCCCCGGAACGTGCGCGAGACCGCCGCGGTCGTCTACCGCGATGCGGTGGACAAGAACCTGATCCGCGGCCGGAGTATCGAGGGTGTTGCCGCGGCGGCGCTGTATGCGGCGTGCCGGCAGTGCAGCGTGCCCCGGACGCTCGATGAGATTGCAGAGGTCTCCCGGGTGTCGAGGAAGGAGATCGGGCGCACCTACCGGTTCATCTCGCGCGAGCTCGGGTTAAAGCTCCTGCCGACGTCCCCGATCGACTACGTTCCGCGCTTCTGCTCGGGCCTGAACCTGAAGGGCGAGGTCCAGAGCCGGGCGGTCGAGATCCTCCGGCAGGCCGGAGAGCGCGAACTTACGAGCGGTAGAGGCCCAACGGGCGTCGCTGCGGCGGCCATTTACATCTCGTCCATCCTCGGCGGCGAGCGGCGCACCCAGCGTGAAGTCGCCGAAGTTGCGGGCGTGACCGAGGTCACGATCAGGAACAGATATAAGGAACTGGCAGAAAAATTAGATATCGAGATCATACTCTGATCTCATATCCCCTCACACCTTTGGGCCTGTAGATCAGGGGTAGATCGTTGCGTTCGCAACGCAAAGGCCGCGGGTTCAAATCCCGCCGGGTCCATTTCCTTGTTTTCAGCTGAAGTTTTAACATACTTTCCACTGAGTTTCCTGTGTCCATAGGCGACCGAAGGTCGCCAGGGGGTTTCGAAAGGGGCAAAGCCCCTTCGGTCCGCAAAAGGAAAGGCCGCGGGTTCAAATCCCGCCGGGTCCATTTCCCTGTTTTCCGCTGAAGTTTTGACCTACCTTTCCACCAAGTTTTCTATATCCATAGGCGACCGAAGGTCGCCCGGGGGTTTCGAAAGGGGCGCAGCCCCTTCGTTTGAGAGATGGCAAAGCCCCTTCTGCGGGCGAACGTTGAAGGCTCATGTTGTAGATTACCTTGTATGGAGAAGAGATCGGAAGAAGCGGTCTCCCGCTTCATGCGGGGCTACAGCTGCGCACAGGCAGTCAGCTCCGTCTTTGCGGCAGATATCGGGGTGTCCGAAGAGGTTATCCTCCGGGCGGCCACCGGGTTCGGCGGCGGGATGGGGCACACCGGGGGCGCCTGCGGGGCAGTCTCGGGTGCGGTCCTCGTCCTTGGGCTCCTGTTCGGGAGCACCGGCCCTGACGGGAAAGCGGCAAAGGATGAGACTTACGCGCTCGTCCGGGAGTTCACGACTCGGTTTACCATCAGGAACGGCGCCGCATCCTGCACCGAACTCCTTGGGTGCGACCTCTCCACCGATGAGGGGCTGGCGCGGGCTCGCGAGCAGAACCTCACCCGGACCATCTGTCCCCGGTATGTCCGGGACGCGGTGGAGATCCTCGAGGAGATCGTGGGGCCCCGGGATGTCACTTCCGGGCCGCTTCAGGCCCGGTGACGGCTTCCGGCAGCCCAAACACCCGCCGTAGGTCGCCTGCGCCGAGGTTCTTCATCCCCAGCGCCCGCTTCTCGATCACGTGCCAGGAGAGGAACGCGAGAGCGAACGTCACGAAGAACGAGAGGCCGCAGAGCGCCGGGAGGAGGAGAGCGTTCCCCGTGGCCTGGATCAGCACCTGCTGGACCGGGTAGTGGTAGATGTAGATGCCGTAGGAGAAGTCCCCCGATCTGCCGAAGTTGTTCAGGTACGGGACCGGGAGGTGGGCGGCGTAGAGGACGAGGTAGGGGATGCAGACCAGCCCGGCGACGGCCGGGTGATGCCGTAGGAGAAGTCCCCCGATCTGCCGAAGTTGTTCAGGTACGGGACCGGGAGGTGGGCGGCGTAGAGGACGAGGTAGGGGATGCAGACCAGCCCGGCGACGGCCGGGTAAGGTGTCAGGGTCGAGAACCCGAGCAGCAGGAGCAGCGCCCCGGCGACGACCGGCCGGTAGGTGATGCGCTCCCGGTGGAGGTAGAAAGAGGCCCCGATGAAGAAGTAGAGGGTGAACCGGATCTTCGCCATCCGGGGGTCGTCGAACCAGACCATCCAGAGGAGGACGTTTATGCCCGCGAGGGTAAGGATGGCGCCCCACCGTCGCAGGAGCCCGGCAATCCCGAGGAGCGCGACGACGCCGTAGAGGGCGACCTCGACGGGTATCGTCCAGAGCGAGCCGTTGACGTAGGTCCACGGGTTCTCCTGGAAGAGACCTATCGCGGACCCGTTCTCAAAAAACGGTATGGTGGCGAGTCCTGCCGGGGAGAAGAGGGCGGCGAAGTACTCTGCCGGAGGGAGGGACGTCATCAACGGGCCGATGACGAAGAGCGTAACGAAGATCGCGAGGACGAATGCCGGAACGACACGGAGAAACCGTTTCCAGGCGAAGCGGAGCGGCGATGCGGTCGACTCCCAGCTCGCTACGATCAGGTAGCCGCTGGTGACGAGGAGGACGGCAAGCCCCGTCTGCCCCATGAGCACAAACGGATCCTGCAGTCCTATCCCGACGTAACCGAGCCTGAGCGCGTAGGCGTGCGTGACGACGATCGCCGCCGCCGCAACGAACCGCAGGAAGTCGAAGTTGTTCGAGAACCGGTCTCGCCCCCCAAAAGCGCCCCTGCCCTCCGGGTGCTCTGTATTCATGACGATCGGGACATCCTGCTTACCTGTGGTCCGGCAACGATTAAGTAGTTGGTCATACTTATTCCCCTCGTATGGACCTCTCGGTCGTCGTCACGTTCGCCGTCGTTGCCCTGCTCGAGATCGTCGTCCCGCTCGCGCTCGGCTACTGGATTGTCAGGAGGTTCGGCGCCCCGTGGCGGGTTTTTCTCCTCGGCGCCCTCTTCTTCATCGCCGTGCAGGTCGTCCACACCCCGCTCGTCCTCGTAACACAGGCCCCACTCTACCTCGCTCTCCTGCCGTCCGGGACAACAACAGCCCTTGCCGGCCTCGCCGTCTACCTCGGCCTCATGGCCGGGCTCTTCGAGGAGGTGGGCCGCTACATCGTCTACCGCTATTACTTCCGGCGGCGGGGCATCCCTCTCACCCGCGAGAACGGCCTCCAGTTCGGGGCCGGGTGGGGCGGCGTCGAGAGCATATTCGTCGCGTTCCTCGTCCTCTCGGGCATGGTCTCCTACATCGTCCTCACCGGTGACGCGGGGGTGATCCCCCTGCCCGACGACCCCGCAGTCCAGGCACAGGTCGAGGCCCTCCGGGCTCTCACGCCGCTCGATATCCTGCCCGGTCTCGCCGAGCGGATGATGACGATCACCCTGCATATCGCCTGGTCGCTGATGGTCCTCGCGGCCGTCGTCTATAATAGAAAGGCGCTCCTCGCCCTCGCCGTC
>JAGVUK010000290.1 GCA_019136335.1 Methanomicrobiales archaeon | reverse complement strand
AGGGGAACGGCATCCGGATCACCCTCGAAGAGATCGCCGGAGCCGTCGGCGACTTCGGCACCATCTTCCCCATCCTGCTCGGCGTCGCCATCGTCTGCCCCGACGTGAACGTCAGCCACTTCTTCCTCTTCCTCGCCGCCTGGTTCATCATCGCCGGGCTCTATTACCGCCTCCCGATCCCGATCGAGCCGATGAAGGCGATCGGCGCCATCGTCATCGCCGAAGGGCTCTCCGGCGGCGAGATCGTGGCCTCAGGAATCGCCGTCGGCGTGCTCTTCCTCCTCCTCGGCCTCGCCGGCGGTATGACCTGGATCGGGGACCGGATCCCGCGGAGCGTCATCCGCGGCGTCCAGGCAGGGCTTGCACTCCTCCTCCTCCGGACGTCGCTTGGCTACATCGTCGACGACGCCCTCTTTGCGGCCTTTTCTATTGCGATCATCGTCATCTTCTTCATCGCATCGGAGCGCACCCGGGTGCCGGACGTCTCCGCGCTGCTGGTCCTCCTCATCGGGCTTGCCGCCGGCATCGCCGTGCAGGGGATGCCGCCGTTCCGGCTCATACCCCTCCCGGCGCTTGTCATCCCGACGCCCGCGGATTTCATCGCCGGCACCTGGGACCTCGTGCTCCCGCAGATACCGCTCACGCTCGCAAACGCCATCCTCGCCACGTCGCTCCTCACCTACGACCTCTTCCCAAAGAAGGGCGTCGACCCTGACCGGCTCTCGCGGACCATCGGCGCGATGAACCTCGTCTCGACGCCGCTTGGGGGGTTCCCCATGTGCCACGGCGCCGGGGGGCTTGCCGCCATGTACCGGTTCGGCGCAAGGACCGGGGGGGCGAACATCGTCGCCGGCCTCTTCATCCTCATATTCGCGGTCGCGTTCGCCCCGCCGGAGGTGCTGACCCTCATACCGTTCGGGGTCTTCGGCGCGCTCCTGGTCTTTGTCGCGATCGAACTCGGGAAACACAGCATAAAGACGGAGTCCTACCTGGTCACGGGGATCATCGCCGTCCTCACCCTCGCGCTCGGCCTCACCGTCGCGTTCATCATCGGGATGATCCTCGCCTACATCCTGGAGCGCTGGAAAGGAAGGCAGGGGACCGGGCAAAAACCTGGATCCTGAAGATACCCCGGGGAGCACCGGGCCAAGGGTTCATGAGATCCGGCGGACGATAGGTGATGAGATCCGCTCATGGACACCGTAACCGCACTCGGCCTCATCGCCGGCTCGCTCACGACGCTCTCGTTTGCACCGCAGGTCGCGAGAGCCTGGCGCACGCGGTCGACCGCCGACCTCTCGCTTGCGATGCTCATCATCTTCCTCGCCGGCGTCCTGCTCTGGCTCGCCTACGGGGTGGTGAGAGGGGACGTCGCCATCATCGCGGCGAACGCCGTCACCGCCGCCCTCATCGGCACGCTCCTCTCGATCAAGACAAAGAACGGATGACGTGGACCGCCGCCGCCCTGACAGCGACCGTGACCCGGGTCCCCGGGGCGAGCGAGAGGTCCTGCACCGACCGCCTTGTGAGGACCGCGGTCAGTTCCACGCCGCAGTCCACCTTCACCCCGGCGACGGGGCCATCCTCCACGACGGCGACGACCGTCCCGGCCATCGTGTTCCGGGCGCCGCCCCCGTTGCCGATGACGACGTCGTCGGCCCGGATGCAGAGCGTGACCGCTTCGCCCGCCGCCGCATCCGTCACCGCCTCGAAGGTCCGCCCCCCGGCGTCCACCACCGCGTACCCATCCTCGTTTGCCGTCACGGTCCCGTCCAGGATGTTCTCGATCCCGACAAACGTTGCGACCTCCCGGCTCTTCGGCGCGTTCAGGACGACGTCGGCCCGCCCTTCGTCCACGAGGCGCCCGTCGATGAGCACCGCCATCCGGGTGGCAAGGAGGCGCGTTTCCCGGCGGGAGTGGCTCACCTGCACGATGGTGAGACCGTCCTCCCGGTGGAGGCGCCGGAGGTCATCGATGAACCTCTCCTGTGTTATAGGGTCGAGGGCCGAGAGGGGTTCGTCGAGGAGGAGGATGTCGGGCTTCACGGCGACGGCCCGGGTGAGCGCCACCCGCTGCTGCTCGCCGCCCGAGAGGGTCCCGGGGTAGCGGTCGGCGAGATGGCCGAGCCCGAACCGTTCGAGGAGGCCGGCGACCTCGCACCGGGCGGCATCCCGCTCCATCCCCCGCACCCGGAGGCCGTAAGAGACGTTGTCCGCGACCGTCATGTGGGGGAAGAGCGAGTAGTCCTGGTAGACGAGGGCGACCCCCCGCCTCTCCGGGGGGAGAGCGGTGATCTCTTCGCCCCGGAGGAGTATGCGGCCGTGCTCGGGCAAATGAAGGCCCGCGATCGCCTCAAGGAGCACCGTCTTCCCCGCGCCCGACGGCCCGACGATGAAGTAGTAGTCGCCCTGCCCGATCGTCATGCTGACATCCTTCAAGCGGAACGACCCGAGCGTGAGTGAGACGCGGTCAAACGCGATCATCGTACCTCCCCATGAGCCGCGTCATCCGCCGGAGGAGGTAGAAGACCGCGAGACTGACCAGGATAACCACAAAGGCGATGCTCCGGCTCACGCGGATGCCTTCGGTCGTGAACGTGTAGTAGATCAGCGTCGATATGATGAACGGGTAGTAGGCGATCATGACGACCCCGGCAAACTCCCCGATAGCCCGTCCCCAGGCGAAGATAGCCCCGCTGTACAGGTGTCGGAGGCTTAAGGGGAGCGTGACCGTCCGGAAGGTGGTGAACGTGCCGGCGCCGAGCGTGCGGGCGACGTTCTCAAGGTGGACGGGCACCTTCTCGAACCCCTCCCGCATGGTGTTGATGAAGAACGGGGAGGCGACAAAGAGCATCGCGACGACCGTGCCCGGGTAAGCGTCCTCGAAGGCGAGTCCGATCTCCGCAAGCGGCGCGCCGAGCCATCCCCGGCGCATGAAGAGGAGGTAGACGAGCAGGCCCGCTACGGTGTGCGGCAGGATGAGGGGGAGGTCGACGATGCTCTCGACGATGCCCTTGAGGCGGGAGGGGCGGGACCGGGCGAGGACGTAGGCGAGGGGCGTCCCGAAGAGGACGAGGAGGAGGACGGCATTTGCCCCCGCAAGGAACGTGAGGAGGATGGACCCGATCACCACGGGCGATGCCGCCACCTCGAGGAGGTGGGCGGGGTCGGCGAGCTCCGCCATCGCGATGTTTGCGATAGCAAGCACCGTGAGCCCGACGATCGCCGCTCCCATGATGGAGAACCAGGCGATGCACCGGTCTACCTGCCGTCCCCGGTCCCCTCTCCACGAGACGATCTCCGCGTCGCCGGAGAACGTCCCGGTCTTCGTCGCCATATCTTCCTGGATATGGGTTGCACGCGCCCGTGAATAACTGCTTCGCAAAAGGGAGCGGGCTTTTCAGGCTTTCACCAGAACGAGCGGCTTGAGCCCGGCAGCAGCATCCCTGCCGGGCTCGATGACCGCGGTGACGCCGGGGTGCTCCGCCTCAAACGGCCCGGTCAGGCTCCCGGCACAGAGGACCGGCACCCGGACCCCTGCAGCGGCCCTTCCACTGAACTCGCGCAGTTTCGCACCAGAGTTGGTAACGGCAGCCCGACGTAACGGTATCGGCCCTCTGTGCCGGGAACACCCTCACCCTTCGCGGGGGATCAGGTGGACCGCCTTCGCCTGGAGGGAGACCCAGACCTGCATGCCCTCCGCGAGTTCGAGGGCCTCCGCCCTCCGCGCCGTCACCAGTGCGGCAAGGTCGCACCCGCAGTCCACGGTCACGTTCACAAACGGCGCCATGGGCTCGATGGCCGCGACCCTGGCGGGGAAGAGGTTCTCCGCCTCCTCATACCCCGGCTCCCGCCGGTGCAGGGAGATGTCTTCGCCCCGGATGACCGCGAGCACCTCCTCGCCGGGCGGCGGTGTCGTCGAGACGAGCCGCCGCTCTTTCACCGCCACCGTGGTGAGGCCCCCCTCCCGGGAGACGACCCGGCCGGGGATGATGTTCTGGACGCCCACGAACCGGGCGATCTTCTGGCTCCTGGGCTCGTGGAAGATCGCATGGGGTGAGCCCGTCTGGGCGACCGTCCCCTCGATCATCACCCCGATCCGGTGGGCGAGCCGCTGCCCCTGCGCCAGATCGTGCGTGCTGATCAGGACGGTCGTCTTGGCCTCGCGGTTCAGATCGGCCACGATCCTCTCGATGGTGGCGGTCGATGTCGGGTCCAGGTTTGCCGTCGGTTCATCGAGGAAGAGGATCTCGGGGTCCGTCACGAGCACCCGGGAGAGAGCAACCCGCTGCTGCTCGCCGCCCGAGAGATCGGCCGCCCGGCTCCTGATGTAGCGGGAGAGCCCAACGGCCTCGAGGGCCTCCTGTACTCTCCGGTCGATATCGCCCCCCGACGCCCCCCGGTAGCGCAACCCCATCGCGACGTTGTCGTAGACCGATGCGTTGAAGACGATCGGCCTCTGGAAGAGCATCCCCATACGGCGGCGGAGGTCGAGCCAGCGGTCACGCTCCGCCACCACGTCGATCCCGAAGACCGAGAGCTCCCCGCCGCTCGGCGGTTCGATCAGATCGAGGATCCGGAGAAGCGTGCTCTTTCCCGAGCCGCTCGGGCCGATGAGCCCGAGGATCTCCCCTTCCCGCACCGAGATGTCGACGTCGTGCAGGACCTCCAGGTCGCCGTACGACTTCCGGATGTTGTGTGCCTCAATGACTGCCATGGTATCACCGCCGCTGCACGAGGGAGAGAACGACGTTCACCCCGAGCGCCACCGAAAGAAGGATGATCCCGAGCGCAATCGACATGGAGTAGTTTGCCATCGATGTGTTGAGCGCGATCGCGGTGGTGAGGACGCGGGTGGCACCCCGGATGTTGCCGCCGACGATCATCACCGCCCCCACCTCCGAGATCGCCCGCCCGAACCCGAGGAGGACGCCGGACATGACCGCGAACCGGGCCTCTGCGATGACGGTCGTGACCGTCTGGAGCCTGCTTGCGCCGAGCGCAGTGATCGTGTAGCGTTTGTCGCGGTCGATCCCGGAGAGCGCCGAGACCGTCAGCCCCATGAGGAGAGGAATGATGAGGACCGTCTGGGCGGCGATCATGCCTCCGGGAGTGTAGAGGAGGCGGAGGAACCCGAAGGGGCCGATGTTCGAGAGGAGGAGGAACATGATCAGGCCGACGATGACTGTCGGGAGCGCGTACAGCGTCTGCAGCGTGGAGACGAGCGCGTGCTTCCCCCGGAACTCGTAGAAGTAGATCAGCGCCCCGAGCGGCAGGGCGACTAGCGACGCGAAGAAGGTGGCGGTGAGGGAGACGTAGAGCGACCGGATGGTGATCTCGACCACCTGCGGGTTTAAGGTGACGATGAGGTTGATGGCCTCGATGAACCCTTCGACGACCGGGCTCCCGTTCACCACGTCCCCTCACCCTCCGTCACCCTGCCGATCACCCCATCCACGTCTCCCCCTGTCCTCCCCTGATACCCGGCTTCACGCGGGCGTGGGCACCGGCTCCGCGCAGGTGCAGTTGAACGGCGGCTGTGTGCACTCAGGCGCGTAAAGCGGCACAAAGAGCGGTTTCCCGAACTCGGCCTTCCCGAAATCGCCGATCAGCTGCTTTCCTTCGTCGGATATGAGCCAGTTGATGAAGTCCGCGGCTCCTTTCGCGTTCACGCCCGGGTACTTCGCGGGGTTGACCGCGATTGCGCTGTAGCGGTTCATGAGTTCAGTGCTCTCAGTGATGACCGGCACCAGGCTAAGTCGGTCCGCAAACGAGAGGTAGGTCCCCTCATCGGTGAGGACGTACGCCTTCTTCTCGTTTGCGAGGATCAGGGTATCGCCCATACCTTTGCCGGCCTCGACGTACCAGGCCCCGGAGTCAAGGATGTCTTCTGTGTAGTTGTAGCCCGCCTCCTTCCAGAGCGCCTTCTCCTGGGCGTGGGTGCCCGAGTTGTCGCCGCGGGAGACGAAGACCACGCCCGCCGTCTTGTTCGTGCCGGCGATGTAGATCGCCCTGAATGCTTCCACCGCGCTCATGTTCTTGATGCCTGCCGGATCCTCCTTCGGCCCGACGATGATGAAGTAGTTGTAGGCGATGCAGCGCGGGTCGATGCCGTAGCCTTCGTCGATGAACTGCTGCTCAAGCGCCGGGGCGTGGACGAGCACGAGATCGACATCACCGCGCCTGGCGGTGTCGAGGGACTGGCCCGTCCCCTGGGCGATGAACTGGAGGTCCATCCCGGTCTCGTTCTCGTAGACCCGTTCGAGTTCCGCGAGGAGCCCGGTGTTCTCAAGGCTCGTCGTGGTGGCGATCTTCAAGACGTTCGCCCCGGCGGCGGGTGCGGTCGTCGTGGCGTTCGGCGTCTCGTTTCCGCCCGGCGCCGTTCCCGTGCATCCGATAGCGAGGGCGAGGATGAACAGGATCGAGACGGCACCGGCCGATAGAATGGCAACGTTCGTCTTCATAGCAGCACGTTAGCGCGACCACCGATCATAAATAGTTATCCTCTCATCCGGCGCATCTCCGGGGTTATACCGGCCCGGGGCGGGGAGAGGAGTTCCGTATGCCGGGGAGCTGGATGCCCCTGGGGAGAACGGGGCGCATCAGCCGCCCGCCTCAGTCTTTCGGCAGGTGGCAGGGATCTCGCGCCCCGGAGCCCGTAGCACGGTACGAACGGTCCCGGTTCACGCCGTGGCGTTTCCAGTCGTCACGTTCCCGGTCGTCGTCACGTTCCCCGGTCCTGAACAGGTGGTGCAGTTGAACGGCGGTTGTGTGCACTCGGGCGGGTAGAGCGGGACGAAGAGCGGCTGGCCGTACTCCTCGACGCCAAAGTTCCCGATGAACTCCTTGGTTTCGTTTGAGGTTATCCAGTCGATGAACTTGTTCGCCTCATCGATGTTGACGCCCGGCGCCTTCTCGGGGTTGACCGCGATCGCGCTGTAGCGGTTGAGGAGCTGGTCGCCCTCGGTCACCAGCGTTACGAGGTTCAGTTGCTTCTTGAAAGCGAGATATGTCCCGATGTCGGAGAGCGTGTAGGCATTCTTCTGGTTCGCGATGGTCAGGGTCTCCCCCATGCCGCTCCCGGTCTCGACGTACCAGGGCCCGGAGTCCTGGATGTCGTCTGTGTAGTTGTAGCCGGCTGCCGCCCAGATCTGCATATTCTTGATGCCCGCCGGGTCGGCCTCCGGCCCGACGATGAGGAAGTTGTTGTAGGCGAAGCACCGCTCGTTGATGCCGTAGCCTTCGTCGATGAACTGCTGCTCCTGCGTTGGCGAATGGACGAGCACGAGATCGACGTCCCCGCGTCTCGCGGTGTCGAGCGACTGGCCTGTCCCCTGTGCAGTGATCTGCACGTCCACGCCGGACGTGTTCTCGTACATCATCTCAAGTGCATCAAGGAGGCCGGTGTCGTACAGGCTCGTCGTCGTCGCTATCCGGAGCACGCCCGGGTTTGCTGCCTCCTGTGCCGGGACAGAGATGGCACATGCGGCAAGCAACACTACCATGATGCCCACGAGGGGCACCCACGATCTCGATCGCATACGGGGCCGGGATGGACCGAAGTTATATTTATTGTTTTGTATAATAATTGACAAATAGAAATTGTCAAGCATCCCCAGCGTACCTGCCGCCTGCGGAAGGGGCATTCGCCCTCACGGGCCCGGGTGTCGAAACCTTAACGCTTCGGGCCGCCGACCTTTTTCCTCATGTGGCAGGCGCTGGATATCGAAACCTGGATCGCCGGACGGCGGTCGGACCTGGACCGGGTGAAGGGGCCGGTCTCCGAGATCATCGGGAAGGTGCGGGCGGAGGGGGACGCGGCCCTCATCGACCTGACAAAGAAGTTTGATAAGATCGATCTTTCCGGGCTCGCCGTCTCCGACGAGGAGCGGGAGGCGGCCTACGACCAGGTGGACGCGCAACTCATCGAGAGCCTCTCTGAGGCCGAGGTGCGGATCAGCCGGTTCCACGAGCTGCAGCGCGGGCGCGACCTCTGGCTGCAGGAGATGGAGCCCGGGATCACCCTCGGCGTCAGGACGACCCCCTTATCCCGGGTGGGAGCCTACATCCCCGGCGGGCGGGCGGCATACCCCTCGACGGCACTGATGTGCACGATCCCGGCAAAGGTCGCCGGCGTTCGGGAGATCTGCTGCTGCACCCCGCCGCCGGTCAACCCGATCACGCTTGTTGCGCTCGATATCGCCGGGGTCGACGAGATCTACCGGGTCGGCGGCGCCCAGGCGATCGCGGCGATGGCGCTCGGGACGGAAACGATCCCAAGGGTGGAAAAGATCGTCGGCCCGGGCAACGTCTACGTCACCGCCGCGAAGATGCTCCTCCGGGACGAGGCGGAGATCGACTTCCCCGCGGGCCCGAGCGAGATCGCAATCCTTGCCGACAGCACGGCAAACCCGACGTTCATCGCGGCCGATATCCTCGCCCAGGCGGAGCACGACCCGAACGCCGCCTGCGTCCTCGTCACGACCGACGCGGCCCTCGCCGGTGCGGTTGGGGCTGAGGTGAAGCGGATGGCGGCGGGTGCGGCGCGGCGCGATATCATCGCGCAGGCGCTCGACCACTCGGGCTACATCGTGACCGCCGATATCGACGAGGCGGTGGCGACGGTCGACGGTATCGCCCCCGAGCACCTCTCGATCCAGGTGGCCGACCCGCTCGCCGTCCTCACCCGGGTCAGGAGCGCCGGGTCGATCTTCGTCGGTCCCTACGCGGCGGTGGCCTGCGGCGACTACGCCTCGGGAACAAACCACGTCCTCCCGACGGCAGGTTATGCCGGTTTGTACTCCGGCCTCGACGTGAACCACTTCTGCCGGCGCGCGACGGTCCAGGTGATCACGCGGGAGGGGCTCGAGGCCATCGGCGACGTCGTGGAGACGATCGCCGATGCGGAAGGGCTTCACGCCCACGCAGAGTCGGTGCGGGTGAGGAGAAAGGGGTAAGAGATACCTCACCGCGACGTCGGCGCTGAAGGCTCCGGCGCGGCCTCGCCCTGGACCATCCGGATCTTTGCGATCGCGTCCTCTGCGACGCCCTTCTCCTCCGCATCGCCGCTGCGGGCGAGATCCCGGAGGGGAGCGATCGCCCGCGGGTCGCCGATGTACTTGAGCGCCCCCGCCGCGTAGAGCCGGACATTGCGGTCGGCGTCCTTCGTCGCGGCGATGAGCCGGTCGACCGCTGCCCCACCCAGCCGGACGAGGGCGCCTCCCGCCGCCCCCCTGACGTCGCCGTTCTCGTCACGGAGCGCCCCGACGAGGGGCTCGATCGCAGCCGCCTCCCCGGTATCACCGAGGACGCCGGCCGCGACGATCCTGACATCCGGGTCCGGGTCAGCGAGCGCCGCGCCAAGCGGCTCCACCGCCTCCCTCCCGAACTTTGCGAGCGCCCCGGACGCCTGGCACCGGAGGTCGTCGTTTGCGTCACGCAGCGCCCGGATGAGGGGTCCTACCGCGGCAGGGTCGCCAGGGTCGCCGATCTCGCCAAGGATAGCGGCGGCATACACCCGCCGGAGGTCTCGCCGGGTCTCGACCTCCCAGGTCCGGCCGCCGGGCCCGGTTACGCTCACCGGGCCACCGGCCGCCGCCGTCTCCTCGTACTTCCCCGACGCCCCCGGGTCCTCGATGAGCTCGACCAGCGGCCCGACCGCCGGGGGGCCGAGCATGGCGAGCGAGTCCGCCGCCGCCTCCCGCACCGCCGTCAGCGGGTCCCCGAGCGCCCGGATGAGCGGGCCGGCCGCCGCTTCCGTCCCGACATCACCGAGCGCCAGGGCGGCCCGTTGGCGGGTCAGGCCGTCCTCGCTCCCGAGCGCCTCGATCAGGCCGTCGATATTCTCTTCCGCCCTCAGGAGATCGATGTTGAACCGTCTCTCTTCTGCTGGATTACCCACTCTCTGCAACCAATTCGCCTCCGGGCCCGGTGTATGGCGGTTGGTCGATATAATAACTTTTGTGAGATGGTCGACAGGGGGTCGTACTCAGACACACCTCATATTTCACGCACCGCGGGTTGCCTCACGTGAAGGGGGGAGTGTGGGATCTGTGAGGTTTCAGGCGGCATGGAGGCGACGGACAGGACGAGCAATCCGCTGCTGCCAGGATTGCCGCCCCTCCCGGAGTTGGGGGCGCTGCAGGGAGATATCTTCAAAAGAGGTAGTAGGGGTTCAGGCATCCGGGTTGTTTTCTGACGGTATCGCCGTCCGGGCCCCGGACAACTTCAATTACCATCTCCTCCGTCTATGTCTCGGTTCGGTGCGTCCAATTGTGCTGTAGTTTCCACAGATCGGGCACCCGATCGGTTCATTGGTAAATTCTTCAGTCCATCGGTGTTGACATCGACCACAGTAGAAGATGACGTGGTTTTCTGCTGTTTCTGCTATCATTGTATAATCACTCAAACCCGGGAGGGAGATCCGGAGATCTCCAGGACCTCCTCAGGGTTCGCTGCTTTGTATAGGCAAGCCGCCGCCATCCCGACGAAATTCGTAGGAGAACGGCAGACCGGTGTCGTGGGGGTGTCGACCCGGCCTCCCGTAGTCGCCGTCACCGGTATCGCCCGGAATCGGTCTTACGCCCGGCGGCTGCTTTCTTGTGCGTTGAAGAATTCGAGAATCTCCGCATCGGAGATATCACAGGCACGCCGCCGATGGGTCTACAGGAGTCCAGGGTCATGGCTGCACCCCGGTGCCTAAGGTGTCTAACTTATGAGGGGCTCCCTTATTATACCATCTATCGCTACCCTCTCCACGAGGATTCTTCAGAGCCAATCGGGTCTGGAAATACTCCCCTCGCGCAGTATCGTAGCACACGCACACCCGAAAAAGCAGGAGTGTGCCCCGGCATCACCGGGACGCCGGCGGCACGGGCGCTGCCTCACCCCGCTTCTCGCGGAACCTCACGAGCGCATCCCCGGCCGCCTTCCGGACGACCGGGTCGTCGTCTGAGAGCGACCGGGTGAGGGGACCCTCCGCCCGGGGATCAGCGATCTCGCCGAGGATGGCTGCCGCATACGTACGTCGTAACTCCCGCCTCATCTCGGGCGGTGGGGCCTCCTCCTCAACACCCGCTCTCCCGGCTTCGGGGAAGAGGGCCTCATGCTCCTTCACACCCTCCGGACCGGCAAGGAGGTCATGCTGTGCCAGGACCCTGTGCTGGAGGGTTCTCTTCTCGGGCGGAATCCCCTCAGGACCGGCGAGGAGGTCGTGCTG
>JAGVUK010000161.1 GCA_019136335.1 Methanomicrobiales archaeon | reverse complement strand
CGACGCCCTGCTGCTCATCGACGAGGCCCACAACTGCGGCGACGTCGTCCAGAGCATCGAGAGCGTGACGATCGAGGAGCGCGACATCGTGCAGGCCGGCCACGAACTCGCCGGGCGGCGGCGGTCGCAGCAGCAGGCGGACGCCATCACCCAGATCCTGCCGCAGATCACCCGGTTCATGGAGGCGCTCAAGGCATCGCACGAGGTTGAGGACTGGTTCGACCCTGCCATATTCCAGCGGATGATCCTCGCGGGCACGCTCTACCAGAGTGTGGAAGGGGTCGTCGACGATCTCCTCAAGATCAGCGAGGGGATCCGCGAGAAGAACATGCAGGCAGGTGAGTTCCGGGAGAGCGCGATCGAGCGGCTGACCGAGTTCTTCTACCGGATCTTCCGGTCTGCCGCCGACCCGGCCTACCTGACGGTCTACCGGAAGGCGGACGACGGCACGGTGGCGCTCGAGGTGAGAAACATCGACCCGAGCACCAAACTCCAGGATATCGCCCGGGCACATGCATGCTGCATCCTGATATCCGGGACGCTCTCTCCCATCGAGAGTTACCGGCGCTACTACTTCGGCGATCTTCCCGTCACCGCGATATCGCTCCCGAACGCCTTCCCTCCCGAGAACCGTCGCATCCTCTGCGCCGATGACATCACCACCGCCTACTCGATGCGCCGGGACCGGGATAACCTCGCCCGGACCGAGGACTACATCGCCACGTTTGCCGCCCTCCCCGGAAACCTCGCGATCTACTTCCCCTCCTACGACCTCCTCAACACGTTCGCGGAGCGGTGCGCCCCCCGGATCAGAAAAAAGCAGATCTACGTCGAGCCCAAAGATACCGCCGCCGCCGCCGTCATGCTCCGGGAGTTCATGGCCCTCCCCGGGACAGGCCGGTTCGGCATCCTCTTTGCGGTCTGCGGCGGCAAGTGGAGCGAGGGCCTCGATTACCGGGGCGAGATGCTCGCGGGCGCGCTGGTCATCGGCCTCCCGCTCGCGCCGTTCAACCGCGTTCGCCGGATGGTGATCGAGTACTTCCGGATGAAGTTCGGGACGGAGGGCGAGTTCATCAGTTATACCCTCCCGGCGATCAACCGCGCCCTCCAGGCGCTCGGACGGGTGCTCCGGACGCCCGAGGACCGGGGAATGCTCGTCCTCGGGGAGCGGCGGTTCCTGGAACCCCGGGTCCGTGCCGGGCTGCCGCCGTGGATGCAGGAGGAGATGACGACCTGCACCATCGACCTCTTCCGGAAGGAGGCCGGCAGATGGCGATCGTGACCGGGTCATGCCGGTTCGGCCTCTGGCATGTCCACGTGGCATGGCAGGACGACCTTGTCTACCGGGTGCGTTTTGCGCGCGCCGGGATCGCGGGCCCGGTCCCGGAGGCGATCCTGCGCTACTGTGCCGGGCGGCGGGAGGACCTCTCCTCCCTCCGGAGTATTGCGACCGAGGGGGAATCGACGTTTGCCGCGATTTACCGCGCGGTTCGTGCGATCCCCTGCGGGGAGACCGCCACCTACGGCGAGATCGCTCGGAGGGTCGGGACCGCACCCCGGGCTGTCGGGTCGGCGATGGCCCGAAACCCGACCCCGATCGTGGTGCCCTGCCACCGGGTCGTCGCAAAGACCGGGATAGGCGGGTTCTCCCCGGACCCGGCCATCAAGGAGGCGCTGCTCGCCATGGAGCGCCGAGAGAAGGGGAGAGGTTAACAGGTAACTCTGCCTATATAGCTACTTACATGAAGATCGTGGTCCTGGGTGCGGGCGCGGTCGGCCTGACCGTCGCCGCGAAGTTGTCCCGTGTCGCGGAGGTCCATGCCGTTGCCCGGAAGCGGCATGCTGACGCTGTGCGGGAACGGGGTTTCCTGATGACCGGCATATGGGGGGAAGGTACCTGCCGCTTCAGCTGCTCCGAGGACCTTCCCCGCACGTGGCAGGCCGCCGACTATTACATCATCACCGCAAAATCCACCGATACGGAGGCGGTCTGCCGCCAGTTCGCGGACGCGATCCGGGGGCGCGAGGTGGTGAGCCTCCAGAACGGGATCGGGAACGAGGAGGTCATCGGGCGGTTCACCGACCGGGTCATCGGGGGGATGATCATCACCGGGTTCGAGTGGCGGGGCGATGCGGCGGTTCATGTCTCGGTGGAGGCGGCGCCCGTGAAACTCGGCAGGTTCCCGTCCGGCACGGGCGAAGCGGTCGGTCGTCTCGCAGACCTCCTGCTCGCGGCCGGCATCCGTACGGAGGTGACCGGTGAGATCAGGAGCGATCTCTGGTCAAAGACCCTCTACAACTGTGCGTTAAACCCGCTTGGCGCCATCATGAACGTTCCCTACGGGGCGCTCGCCGATCCGCACGCCTGGGCGGTCGTCACCGAGATCGTCCGGGAGGCCTACCGGGTGGTGGGGGCCGAGGGCGTCACCCTCCCCCTGGCGACGCCGGAGGCGTACCTGGAGTACCTCCAGACCGCCCAGCTCCCCGCGACGGCCGCCCATCACTCGTCGATGCTCCAGGACCTCGCCCGCGGGCACAAGACCGAGATCGACTTCATGAACGGCGCCGTGGCTGCGCTCGCCCGGAGGCACGGTCTCGACGCGCCCTATAACGCCTGCATCGCCGAACTGATCCGCTTCCGGGAACGGCTCTGACGGTTGGGTGAGTATGCGTTCGGCGGTTATCCTTGTGGGCGGAGCGGCACGGCGTGCCGGAGGGCGGGAGAAGTACTTCTTCACCTTCCAGGGCAAGACCTTCATCGACCGCCTCATTGGCACCCTGCGGGAGGTGGTGGACGAGATCGTTGTGGTCGCGCGGGATCCGGAGCAGTGCGAACGGTTCATCCATCTCGGCGACGTCCGGTGCATACCGGATATCAGGAGGGATCTCGGGCCCATCGGCGGCCTGCACGCGGGGGCGCTCGCGGTGCACGGCGAGTACATCTTCGTTGCCGCCTGCGACATGCCCTGTATCAATCCCGGGGTGGTGAGGCTGCTCTTTGACGCCGCTGCCGGGTACGACGCCGCAATCCCGAGCTGGAATGCCGATATGCTCGAACCGCTCCACGCGGTCTACCGGAAGAGCGCACTGCTCGCCTACCTGGAGGAGCACGAATCGCTCTCGCTCCGCTCGATGGTCCGGAGCCTGAACACCCGGTACGTAGACATCGGGATGATCCGGGAGATCGACCCCGACCTCCTGACGTTTACGAACATCAATAAGATCGAAGACCTGCGGCTGATCGACCCGTCGGCGGAGCACGGGCGGGACGATGCGTGCAGGTCCGGGCTGGAACCGTCCTGACCTATTCCCGGGGCGGGCCTTCGAGAGTCCTGCCTGACCCGGGGCCTGGCAACCGTTATCACCGATGATGGGGCGAGCCCCCGGTCCCCGCCGGAGCGGATCCGTGTGCCCCCCTATTGCATCGATTCCAAACTAACGGACCATATCTGGCCTTCGCCCCACCCCACCCATAGCGCTCCTCTTCGCCCCCTCGCCCCGGTAGGGGCGGGGGCAGTGCGTGGGGATAAAGCCGTATCGGGTTCTCCTCCGGGGTTTCCCCCTCCCCGCAGGTGGGAACTCATACGTTCCTCTCCGGCAACCCCCACCCCGCCCGCGCTTCGCGCTCCTCCCCCGCCCCCTCCCGGGGGCGAGGGCGGTCATGGCGATACCCGGTGGGAAGCCGTGCCCGGGGAGCGATGCTGACGCCGGTTTCCCGGGGGAAGGGGGGAGTGGGGCCGAATCCGGTTCCTCCCCGGGATCTCCCCGTGCAGTGGACCGTGGGGGTATCGCCAGGAGGGGGTGGGGTATGCCGGCCCCCGTGCCGCGCCAATCCCTGGGTCTTCGCGGCCCGAAACGCCGGTTTTCCCCGGATCCCGGTGCTAAATATTCCACGGGTTATTCCCGGACCCCGGGGGAGCCGCGACACCGTTCCCTGCAGGATTGCGCGGGTGCCGGTGTGCCGTCCGGGAGGGCGGCCCTGCACCACGACCGCAAGATTTATATCTGTTATTCGTGTAGTCAGGGCCTAATGTCATCGGGGGAAGTGACTTCAACCAGATCTACCGGAGGAGGACGGCTCGGCCCCGGAGCAGTGCTGTCCGCACACTCCGACTGCAGGAGTCGCAGGCCGGGTGCCGCCCGGTTCCTTGCGCCTCTCCTTATGTGCTGCTTTCTTGCCGCCGCCCTGTGCGGGTCCGTCTCCGCTGATGAGGGAGACTACGCTCCTCTCTGGGAGAGGGGGGTCGACGATGTCGTCGGTTCCGTGGCGATCACCCGCGACGGCTCTGCAGTCGTTGCCGGTGCGGGCTCAACGGTCTACCTCCTGGACCGGGAGGGAGATCTCCTCTGGAAGACCACTGTCGGTTCCCGGATAAACGGTGTCGGCATATCGCCCGAAGGGTCACGCATCGGCGTCGCCGCAGATAAACTCTACCTCTTTGACGGTGACGGAAACCTGCTCTGGACCGAGAAGACGACGTATGTCTACCTGGGTGTGGCTCTCTCGTCAAACGGCACTTACATTGCCGCTGCATGTGACAACGGCGCTATATTCATCTTCGACCAGAATAAGAAGGCGCTCTGGGACTACGATATGGGCACCGACAGTTACGGCATCGCCATGTCGGAGAACGGCCGGAGGATCGCGCTCGGGTGCGACAACCAGGGAGTCTACTACCTCAACAGCGGCGAGGGGGAGTCCTGGAGTTACGGGACCGGTAAGCGCGTGAAAGGCATCGCCCTCACTCCCGACGGCCGATTCGTGGCCGCCGGTTCTCTTGACCGGTGCGTCTACCTCTCCACGGGGGAGGGGGAACACCTCTGGAAGTACCCCGCCGCAGAGGCCATACTCTCAACAGCGTTGACAAATGAAGCGAATGAGGTCCTCGCCGCGTCGGGCAGGACGGTCTACGTTCTCGATCACTCGGGGGCCGAGCTCCAGAAGATCACCCTCGACGGCCGTGCAGAGTCGATCGCCGTGACCCCTGACGGTTCGTTCCTTGCCGCCGGGGGCGGCGACAGCGATCAGTCCATCCATATCTTCACGAGAGACGCGGCCCTGATCGAGCGTATGAACTCGACGGAACCTGCGGCGAACGGGACCGGACTCCCGGACAGCCCGGCAAGCAGCGTGACCGTCCCTGCAACCCCTGCAAACAGCAGCGTGGATACGGCGAAGGTGAGCGCCCTGGCCGGGGATGGTGATGTCTCCATCGCCTCGCAGGTGCTCGGTTGGGTGGAGAACATCTTCTCCCTGCTCTTCAAGCCCCAGGAGGACTTCCTCGCCTGACCTCCCCCGGCGTCTGCCCGGCAGTCGCCGCCACCCCATGACCGGAGCCGGATCTTCCCCGGGATCTCCCCCTGCAGTGGGCCGCAGTGGCTATCGCAACCGGGGAAGGGGACCGGGGAGGGGGCAGTGCCCCCGTCCCGCACACGGTGACACCCGAAACCCCGCCCCCACCGTGAAGGTCGGGGGGAGTGCCCGGGCGTCATCATCACCCCTCCCTGAGGCGTTCGACCCCGAGAGCGCCCGCGTACGCGAGCGTGCTCACGAGGATGATCGTCGCCCCCGACGGGACGTCGAGGAGGTAGGAGAGCCAGATCCCCGCGACGGTGAAGACGATGCCGAGCGCGACGGCAAGAAGCATCATGCTCCATATGCGTGTGGTGTAGAGACGGCTGATCGCCGCCGGGAGCGTGAGGAGCGCGATCACGAGGATGATCCCCACCACCCGTATCAGCATCACCACCGTGAGCGCGATCAGAACCAGGAGGAGGAGCGAGAGCCGCTCGACCGGGAGGTTCATGACCGTTGCGTAATCCGGGTCGAACGTGACCGCCTGGAGTTCCCGGTAGAGGAAGGCCACGACGGCGACGATGACGGCGGTGAGGGCCGCCATCAGCAGGATGTCCCCCCGCGGCACGAGGAGGATGTTCCCGAAGAGGTAGGAGAAGAGGTCGGGAGCAAACCCCGGCGTTAAGTAGACGAAGAGGATCCCGAGCGCCATCCCGGCCGCCCAGACCGCGCCGATGAGGGTATCCATCTGCTGTTTTGCCCGGAGCTGGAGCGCGCCCATCCCGAGTGCTGTCGCCACGGTGAACCCGGCGGCGCCGAGGAGGGGGTCGATCCCGAGGAAGTAGCCAAGCCCAATCCCCCCGAAGGCCGCGTGGGATATGCCGCCGCTGATCGCGACCATCCGCCGCACCACGACGTAGGTGCCGATGATGCCGCAGGCGACGCTCGCGAGCATCCCGGCGATGAGCGCGTTCCTGAAGAACTCAAACCCGAGCACCTCAAACATGCTCACTCCTCCCGGGAATGCTCAGAGAAGACCCGGTGCGGAACCCCGTGGGCGATCAGGTCCACCGGGCAGTGGTATGCGGCCTCGAGCATATCAGGCGTGATCTCGTTTGTGTCGTGCGTGTAGAGGCGCCGGTTTAAGCAGGCGACCCTGGTCACGTGCCCCGGGAGCACCCCGATGTCGTGGGTCACGAGGACGATTGCCATCCGGTCGCGGAGCCCCTCCAGGATCTCGTAGAACTGTGCCTGTGTTGGGGCATCCACATAGACCGTCGGTTCGTCGAGGAGGAGCACCTTCGGGTCGCCGACGAGCGCCCGGGCGATGATCGCCCGCTGCTGCTCCCCGCCCGAGAGGTCCTGGATCTGCCGGTCGGCGAGAGCGGCGATCTGCATCGTCTCGAGCGCTTCCTCCGTCCGGACATGGTCTTTTTTGTCGTAGCGCCGTGGGCGGCGGGTGATGTGGCCGAGACGGCCGGAGAGGACCATCTCCCGCACGGTGATCGGATACTGGAAGTCGAATGTCCGGAACTGCGGGACATAACCGAGATCCTTTCGCATCGCCGCATCAGTGCTGCCGAGGATCCGGACCTTGCCGCGGCAGGGGGTAAGGAGCCCGAGGATCACCCGGAGGAGCGTCGTCTTCCCGCCGCCGTTCGGCCCGATGATCGCGTAGAACTCGCCCGGGTGGATGGCGAGGCTCACCCCCTCGAGCACGGTATGGCCGCGCAGCCTGACCCAGACGTCGTCGACCTCGATGACGGGGTTATCGCTCATGGCCTGCTACTCTCCGCGAATGCCGAGGCCACGTGCCGCATGTTCGCGAGGTAGTCTTTCGCGAGCGGGCTTACCAGCACCACGGTGCCGCCGATCTCCCTCGCGATCACCTCGGCGCTCCGGGAGGAGTACTCGGGCGACGCAAATACCACCGTGATATGCTCCTCCTTTGCCTGCTCGATGAGGTGCTCTATTCCCCGCGGGGAGGGCTCTTTCCCCTCGTTCTCGATCGGGATCTGCTCCAGGCCATAGTCCCGGGCAAAGTAGGCCCACGACGGGTGGTAGACCATGATCTTCGTCACCCCGGA
>JAGVUK010000302.1 GCA_019136335.1 Methanomicrobiales archaeon | reverse complement strand
CAGACGATGCAGATCGCCACCGCCTCGCTCTCTCCCCCCTCAAGGGCGCAGTAGTAGCACTTCATGCCGGCTCCCCTCCCTTCAGACCGCCTCTTTCCACTGGCAGTACGGGTGCCGCAGGTCGACCAGGCAGGCCGCTGCACAGTTCTTGCAGGCCCGCACCGGAGCTGCCGCCGTCTCCTTCTCGAGGGCGATGATATTCGTCATCATCGTCGCGGTCACGGGCTCGCTTGTGAGGAGGCACGGGTAGTCGGCAAGCCGCATCAGGGCGGAGAACCGGACCGATATTGCGCAGGCCGCATAGGCATACCACTGCGGGTTCATCAGCACCTCGTTTGCATGGATGGGCGAGAGGTCGATCGGGTACTTGCCGACCATGGGGACCAGTTCCTCACCGGACCCGTTCCGGCCCCGCTCTGCCTTATCGAGGATCTTCCATCCGCGGTAGATCGTGTCCATGAAGTCGCAGTTGTGGAGTTCTGCCGCCGCTCCCCTGGCCGGGTAGACCTGGACGTAATTGTGGAACCTCTTTGTGAGCAGGTCGACGATCATGGGAGCGTTGAATCCGTCGAGTTCGAGGATGTACTCGGTCGCGGCCGCAGAAGCGCCGGTCGCAAGCGAGAGGACGTCCCAGTAACTCTTGTACGAGTCGAGCGACTTTCGGAGCGTGGACTCCATCACGTCAGTGACCGCCTCGATCACCGCCATGATGACGTCGTCCTTGCACATGTTGAAGGTCGACTGCGCAATGTGGTGCGAGACGTCGCCGACGCTGTAGGCCGGTACGGTCAGGATGTTGCCGTAGTGGACGCCGTCATCGATGGCCGCCTTGACGGTCGCCTCCATCCGCCGCCCGTACTCGCTCATGTACTTCCGGGCATCAAATGACGTCATCCCGGCCTCGTCCATCAGTTCCGCCTGGGCCTCGACCGGTTCGCGGTAGATCTTCTGCATCGTCGCGATCTCTTTTGCCGTCGCCTCGGCGGGGGTGGCCCCTGCCTCAAGGGCGTGGGCGAAGGCGTCGCCGAAGCCGTAGGAGGTGTTCATACCCCACGATTTGGCAGCGAGGATGGCCCGCTTGTGCTCGACCGGAATATCGGTCTTTGTCAGCACGCGGTTCACCACGTTGCTCGTGCTCCCCGGCATCAGCGCAAAGTCGACGACGCAGGTGGGCCCGTAGAACCCGCCGTAATGCCGCACCGCCTCAAGGCCAATTCGTGCTTCTGCATCAGCGATTGCCTGAACGAAGGCATCGACACTTTTTGCGAACGCCTCATCCTGGTTTTTGAGGATCTCAAGCACAACCGGCGTCTGGTAGTGCTCGACGAAGGGGTCGTCTTCGGGGCGGACGGTCTTTGTGAGGCCCTTCAAGATCTCGTGGTGCGATATCACCGAGTTTTTGTGGAGGTCGATGACCGCCTGGCTCTGGTCGCCGATCGCCGTCATCTTCCGGGCCACATCGACATAGGGTTTTGCGTCTGCTATGACGAATTTCTGGCCGCGTTTCGCCTTTACGGTATCCACGTCCGCTCTCTGGGCGGCCATGGCCTCGTTTATCATCTTCTCGTAGAGCTCTTTCATGTCAATCACCTTCTGATACAGTCTCCTGCTAGAGTCCAGGTGTTCATAAAACGATCCCTGCGGTGGCCCTATCCTGAGCGCACCGGGTCTGGCAGCGCAAGCGGTGAGAGAGGTACGGAAGTAACGGCGGTGTCCAACGGGACAGGTCGGCACCGCCGGGAGAACGGTGTGGGGAAGGGTCAGGAGTGTCCGGGGATCGCCGGGACACCTCGCTGACGCGGTTGCTGGTTCCCGTACCCTGCATCTCACACCAGAATCCTGGTACTGGTTTTCCAATGGCATACTGCGCTCCGCTACCATATATCTATTGCGTCGTTGACAAACACGGAAACCGAGGCTTTTCCGGGGCCCTCACCCCGAATGATGCCTGGCGCCCGGGATTTTACCGGGAAACGACCTCTCCGGCGGCGCGTCAGAACCAGGCGTCGAGCGTCTTCTGCGTCCCCTTCACCGGGGCCCGGGCAAGAGCGCTCCTGACCCGGTCTTCGGAGAAGTCGTAACGCCCGCAGAGCATGGAGACGACCCCTTCCACGTCCGGCGGCCTCCACTCGAGGGTGTAGTCGTCGGTGACCGGCGGATCGAGGAAGAACTCGCGGACCGGAGCAGGGTCAAAATCGGGCTGCTTATCGGCGATGACAGACTCAAACTCGCCGTTCTTCACGATCTTCAGGGCTGTTTTGCCCCCGACGCCCCGGACGCCCGGGTTGAAGTCCGTGCCCACAAGGATACCGATCTCGACGAGCTGCTCGCGGGTGACACCGAGACGGTCGAGGAGGGAGGCGAGGACGATCCTCTCAGGGTTCACCGTGATCGTTCGTCCCCGGGACTTCCGCCTCCCGCTGACCGTGAGGTTCCGCACCAGGATTGGGGAACCGAAGAGGAGCGAGTCGTAGTCCTGCGAGACCGCGTAGGCGACGCTCGCCCTCCGCACCATGTGGGCAGCCTGCGCTTCGCCTTCGCTCGGCGCCTGCACCCGGGGGATCCCGAGCAGGTCGAGGAGTTCGCGGGACGATTCAAGGATATGGCTGTCGATCCGGGAGGACGCGCTCGCCTGTTTGTACGCTTCCTCCATATCCCCTTCCCGGAGCGCGGCCTTCCATGCCTCGTCGGCCCTGGTGCGGATCTCCCGCCGCACCTCTATCGTCTCCTGCTTGAACTCCGGCGGTCTTCCATCGAAGACGAAGACCGGCCTGATGCCTTTCTCCAGGAAGTTGACCGTCCGGAAGAGGATGCCGGAGAGGTGCGAGGTGACCCGGCCCTCACCGTTCATCAGCGGGGTGCCGTCAGGCTGCCGGATGATGGAGAGGAACTGGTAGAGCGCGTTGTGGGCGTCCACGGCGGCGATGCCGGAGAGGTCGTTCCACGTCAGCGGCTCTTTGCAGTCTGCGAGAATGTCGCGAATAGCAACGCCCATGCTATCTACTCATGAGAGGGGGAGACGCTATTAAGATGGCGGTCCGGTTCAGCGGTACATCCGGCGGGAGAGCCCGTCGACGATCTCCTCGATGTGGCTGACCGTGTTGTCGTACTTGGCGCTCATCGTCTTTCCCATCTCCTCGATGTTCACGCGCATGGTGCGCTCCCGCTGTGCGATACTCCGCTCGAGGCTCACGATCTTCATGCCAAGAGAGATGAGCAGCCCGCCGAGAGAGAGCATCATGAGCGTTGCAGCAACCGCTATGACCAGGTCCTGCCAGAACCGCATCACCAGCACGACGGTGGAGACCACCATCACGATGGTGAGAACGATGTCGCCGATGAGTTCGCGAATCTCCATATTTTAAAGTGATGAGGATGCATTAATTAACCTACCTAAAATGATTGGAGATGTATGATGCAGATACGCGACTGGCTGCCCCTCCTTGGAATGCCCCTTATGCTCCTCTCCGTCCAGGTGATTGCCGTCATCCTCGTGCTCCCCATGCAGGCGGCGGGGCTTGTGGCGTTCGAAGATCCTGAGTCGGTTGCAAATCCCCTGATATTCATAGGGATGCTGCTCGTCTTCACGCTGATCCTGCTCCTCCTGATCCGGTTCGGGGGACGGCGCTTCATCGCCCTCTTCATCGGATTTGCCATATTCATGACGTTCCTCTACATCTTCTCGGCGCTCTCGCTCCTCGCGCTCGGGGCCACCGACGCCGCCGTCGCCGGGACGCTCATCGCTGCCGCGGCGGCGACGGCGCTCCTCTACCTCTACCCGGAGTGGTACGTCATCGATATCCTCGGCATCCTGATATCCGCGGGGGTCGCGTCGATCTTCGGGGTCTCCCTTGCCGTCCTCCCGGTCCTCGTGCTGCTCGTGCTGCTCGCCGTCTATGACGCCATATCGGTCTACCGGACCAAACACATGATCACGCTCGCGGAAGGCGTCCTCGAGACGAAAGCCCCGATCATGGTCGTGGTCCCGAAACGGGCGGACTACTCGTTCCGAAAAGAAGGGCTCAACATCGCGGAGGGCGAAGAGCGCGGCGCGTTCGTCATGGGCATGGGCGACCTCATCATGCCCACCATCCTCGTTGCGTCGTCGCACGTCTTCGTGGATGCGCCCGCCGTCCTCTGGATCCTCTCCGCCCCGACGCTCGGCGCGATGGCGGGCTCGCTCGCCGGCCTCGCCGTCCTCCTCCACTTCGTCAACCGGGGCAACCCCCAGGCGGGCCTCCCGCCCTTAAACGGCGGCGCTATCCTTGGGTTTCTGGTTGGGGCGGCTCTCGCAGGTTCGTTTGGGTGGTGTCCTTTCTGTATCTGAGGAGGAGATCGAGCGCCGCCTCCACGCCCTCGCCGGTGAGCGTGGACATCGCAGGGTAACCCTCGATCCCCCGGATATCCGCCTTGTTTGCGACCGCCACCACCGGGACGTCGACGAGCCGGCGTACCTCTGCGAGGAGCCGGACCTGGTCGTCGAGCGTGTAGCCGCAGTGCTCGCTTGCGTCCAGGATGAAGAGCACGACGTCGGCCGTGTTGATGATGGCGCTCACCGCCTGCCGCTCGATAGGGTTCCTCTCGTCGGCAGGGCGCTCGAGGACCCCGGGCGTATCGATGAACTGGATCCGTTCGCGCCGCCCGGCATCGCGGTGGCCGACGATGACCCCTTTGGTGGTGAACGGATAGGCGGCGATCTCGGGCTCCGCCGTGGAGACGAGCCTGATGAACGACGATTTGCCGACGTTGGGGTATCCCGCCACGACCACGGTGAACTCGTCCTCGTTCACGTGCGGGAGTTTCCGGAGGATGTTTCTCGCCTCGTTGAGGAAGAGGAGGTCGTCTTCCACCTGGTGGACGACGGAGGCGATGCGGGCGACGGCCTGCCGCCGGGCCCGGTCGGTCTCCTCTGCGGATCGCATGCTCCGGGCGTAGCCCGAACCGATGGTCCGGACCTGGTCGGCCGCCCAGGTGACGGCGCCGAGGGACTTCTTCAGCCGGTCGACCGAGACGAGGATGTCGGCCACCTCCTGGTAAAAGGGCGGGAGGCGCTCGAAGCTCGGGAACGATGCGACCACGCTCTTGAGTTTGTCGTGGATGGCGCTCGCGACCGCTCGCACGAACTCCTCGTTTGCCCGGTCGATGTTGATCTTCTGTTTCTTCTTGGCTGCCGCCCGGCGAAGGCTGCGGTCGAGCACTTCGTCCGCAGTCGGGACAGTCGGGATGGTTTCAAACTCCACTGCACGCACAACCTAATCTATTTAAACAACGTATTATGACTGATAATTATGGATCTCTCCCCGATTCAGAAGGATATCCTGATTACCCTGATTACCCTGTATCATCAGTCGTCTCACTCTATAAAAGGTGAGGAGATCGCGGATGTGCTGAAGCGCAACCCCGGCACCGTCCGCAACCAGATGCAGGCGTTAAAAGCTCTCGGGCTTGTGGACGGCGTGCCGGGCCCCAAGGGCGGTTACAGCCCGACCGCACGGGCATACAAGGAGCTCAACCTTGCCGATCTCGAGCACCAGTCCGAGGTGCAGATCCTCCGCGACGGCGAGAAGGTGAAGGGCGTCCGGGTTGCGGAGGTTGGGTTCACCACGCTCTGCCACCCGGACCTCTGCCACGCAATGATCAAGATCATCGGGAGCGTGAAACTCTTCAAGGTAGGTGACATGGTCTCGATCGGGCCCACGCCGGTGAACAAACTCCTCATCCGCGGGGAGGTCTTCGGGATGGACGAGAACCAGCAGGCCCTCTTGATCAGCATATCGGAGATGATATCGCTCCCGAAGCAGCCGATCAAGCACTACATGAGCACCCCGCTCCTGACCCTGCCGCGGTCCGCCACCCTCCGCGACGCAGTCCATCTCTTTAACACGCACCATATCCACGGGGCGCCGGTGATGGAGGGCGGCGACCTTGCGGGCATCGTGACGCTGAGCGATGTCGCCCGCGCCCTGGACCAGGGCCAGACGCTGGATGCGCCCGTTGCGGGGGTCATGACCACCGATGTCGTGGAGGCGCCGTCGTCGATCCGGCTCTACGAACTCGTGGGCCGGTTTAAGGAACGGGAGATAGGGAGATTGATTGTAGTCGAGGGCGGCAAGCCCGTCGGTATCGTTACCCAGACCGATATTATTCGGGTCTTTCCCTCACTTTGATACCCTCCCCGTTCTGAATTTGGCGCTTCAACCCCTCTGGAGGGGGATAAGTATTTATATGAGAATACCTATGGTGCTTCTGTAAAACGAGCTCTGTTTGAGAGTACATTTCGCAGAGCTCAATGAAAAGGGGGAAATGAGATCATGACAGATATACCTCTGGCACCTGTTGGCAGAATCGTGAAGAAGTCCGGCGCGGAACGAGTGAGTTCCGATGCCAATGAAGAGCTCGCAAAACTCATGGAACAGTACGCGTCAAGGATCGCGAAAGAAGCGATCAAGCTCGCGGGTCACGCAGGCAGAAAGACGGTCAAGGCAACTGATGTCCGGATGGCGGCCGAGACCGTGAAGTAAACCAACCCAGACTCTTTTTTGCAGCCCGCTGCACCGTGTCTTCTTATTTCAGCGATGTTTGGCGCGTGCCGGGCCGGGCACTCCGGGCCTCTCACGTTGCCGCGAAGGACGCGAAGACTGAGCGATACATGCTGGCAACTTCCCTCCGCGGCTTTCAGTGCTTCACTCATGTTGCCGTCCGCCGTCGAGACTGCAGCCTCGCGCGACGACGTACAACGGCGTGAGCAGCACCCGGACGCGCGCGAGGCTGTTCGTTATCCCCGTCCACGAGTGCATCGATTCCAAACGAACAGACCACATCTGGCCTTCGTCCCATCCCCCACGGAGCGCTCCCCTTCGTCCCCCCACCCCGCGTGGGGATATCCGGTGGAAAACCGTATCTGGTTCTTCCCCAGGATCTCCCCGTGCAGTGGACCGTGGTGGCTATCGCCACGGGGGGTGGGGACCGGGGAGGGGGCCTCCCCCGCCCCGGACAAAATGTCACCCAAAACGCTCATGAGGCCACGTTCGGCCACAGGCTCAACCGATGAAAATCCCCGAAGGGTGATAACCGCGGGTACGTCGCGGTTGGAAGCGCGACAGCCAGGACTCCGTTTCCGATTTCGATGGGATTTTCATGTGAAAGTTCCTCTCCGTCCCCCCACCCCGCCCGCGCTTCGCGCTCATCCCCCGCCCCCTCCCGGGGGCGAGGGCAGTCATGGCGATACCCGGTGGAAAGCCGTGCCAGGGGGAGGTACTGGCGGTGGTTTCCCGGGAGAAGAGGGGAGTGCGAGCCCGGACCCGGCTCCTCCCCGGGCTCTCCCCGTGCAGTGGACCGTGGCAGCTATCGCGCCGTGGTGAGGGGGCCGGGGAGGGGGGCACGGTGGCAGCTATCGCGCCGTGGTGAGGGGGCCGGGGAGGGGGGCACGAGCCTCACCCCTGCGGGAACTCAGGCAACAGCCATACCGGCCTGCCTTCACGAACGTTTGCGGCACCGCACCCCCTCGTGAGGGCAGGGGGATGGGGACCGGGACCGCGGGAAGCGTTGCGGCGGAGGGTGCGCCGGCCTCCCGGGGCAACGATCCAGGGGAGCCGTTTTTGAAGAGTTTTGAGGGATTTAGAATATTTATATAGTACAACCACCCCACGTTCTCTATGAGCAAAACCTTCTGCCGCACCCTTGCCAGGAAGAAAGTGATGAGTAATGACGGCATGCTCATCGGAACCATCAAGAACATCATGGTCGACCTCACCACAGGGCAGGTCGTCGACCTGATCGTCAAGCCGGACGATACGTTTAA
>JAGVUK010000007.1 GCA_019136335.1 Methanomicrobiales archaeon | reverse complement strand
ACGGCTTCCCACCGGCTATCGCCATGACTGCCCCCGCCCCCGTGGTGATATCCACCACGGTCCACTACATGGGGAGATCCCGGGGGAGAACCGGGCACGGCTTTCCACCGGCTATCGCAAGCACTGCCCCCGCTCCCCGGGTGGGGGTGGGGGAGGAGCGCGGAAGGCGCGGGCGGGGAGGGGGTTGCCGGAGAGGAGTACGGGTACCCCCTGCAGGGATGCCGGAGAGCGACATACGAGTATCCACCTGTGTGAAGCGCGGGCGGTGTGGGGGAGACGAAGGGCAGATATGGCCTGTTCATTTGGAATCGAATGGGGGCAAATATGCCCACCAACCGCACGCGAAGGCGCGAAGGCCGTGGAGTTCTTACCTGCCGTCACCCTTTGCGTGAGGCAACATTGCCTCCGAGCTATGAGATGAGATGCCCCACCATCCGGGGCAACTCACCCGTTTTTCTTCCGGAGCATATCGGCAGCGTAGCGGGCGAGCCCGTAAACACCGTCGGTCGAGGGGTGGACCTCGACGATATCGTCAAAGTCGCTGACGGTGATGCCGCGCTTCATCAGGTAGCCAAGGTAGGAGAGAAGAGTCGACGCCCCCGGGACGCCGGCCGCGGCCCCGACAAGCCGGCCGGTCTCCGGCTCGATCCGGACCTGCGCAAGTCCCGCCCAGCCGCCCGCAACGTCCCAGAACGAACCGGGGCCGGCGGGAGCCGGGGCAGAGAGGGTGACACATCCCTCGTCGGCGCCGGCCGTGGCGAAGGCGTAGTCGTAACGGAGGCTCATCGCCTGCGGGATGCCCGTATAGTCCATGACGGCAGGGTGGCCGAGGATGTTCTCGGCGGCCACCACACCCTCCCGGCGGGCGGCGGGGGTGAGGTAGGGCGGGCCGATGACGTCGCCGGCGGCGTAGACTCCCTCCACGCTCGTGCGCATCTGCCGGTCGACGATCACCGCGCCGTCCGGGCTCTTGCGGAGCCCCTGCAGCGACTCCGACCGGGGGAGGAGCCCGGTGGCGAGGAGAACGACATCGGCCTCGATCTCGTCGCCGCCGGCGAGCAGGACCGACCGGACCCGGCTGTCGCCCTCGATGCCCAGAACAGCGGTCTCTTCGCGGATGCCGACCCCAGCGAGGTCGCGCATCGCGGCGGAGCGGACCTTCCCGTCGAGACCGCGGAGCAGCCCGTGCCGGGCAACGATATCGACCCCGGACCCGAATGCCCTGAATACGTGGGCGAACTCCGCCGCCACCACTCCGCCGCCGATGATGATCATGCGGCGCGGGAGTTCTTCCATCGCGGGGAGGGTCTGGTAGGTGTAGACGCCGAAAAGATCGGTGCCGGGGATATCGGGGATTGCGGCCCGCGACCCTGTAGCCGCAAGGACCGCGTCGGCCCGGACCTCCTCGTCGTCGATATAGACCCGGTCTCCCTCCAGCCGGCCTTCGGCGCCGTAGACGATCTCGACTCCCGCCCGGCGGGTCTCGGCGTCGAGGACCGTGGAGAGTTTCTCCTGGATCTCGCGCATCCTCCGTTTGACCGCGGGGTAGGAGACAGCCGGGACCGAGTCGAGGATACCGAGGTCCTTCTGGGTCCGGGCGTACTCGACGAGCCGGGCGACATCGTTTAAGGCGCAGAGCGTCATGCACCGGTCGTGCAGGCATTGCCCGCCGATCTTGCGCTTCTCGATGAGCCGGACCTCCTTACCCGCCTGCGCGAGGCGCATCGCCCCGATTCTTCCTGCGGGCCCGCCGCCGATGACGACGATCATGATTACCTACAGGAGTTCGACGCCCTCGTCCATCGGCATCGAGAGGATCTCGCCCGTGAACGCGTTGACTTCAACAATCCTGCTCCCGCCCCGCACCTGCCAGACCGGCACGTAGACGATCTCGAGGTCGACGTTGATGTTGCTCCGGTCGGGTTTGAGGGTCTTCTCCTCGTAGAAGATGGCATCACCCTTCTCGTAACGGAACCGGAGCCGCTGGGTGAGCCGGTCGATAACCTCCCGCACGACCTGCCCCTCGACGTCCTCCCGCACGAGCCGGGCGGGCACGATCTCGGAGCCGAACGGGACCGGCCCCCGCTCGATGGATTTTTGGTCAATCTCCATCTTCATGCCGTTGATGGCGTTGACGGCTCCTGCTCCTTCGGCGTCGAAGGAGACCAGCCGGTCTTTCACCTCGCGTTCGCCGGTGCTCACGTAGCGGTAGTTCCAGTAGGGGATGAACCGGCACTTCGCTGAACCGTGCAGCCCGGCGATGCCGCAGGCCCGCTTCTCGGTGATCCGGACGGGAAGGTGGGGCAACTCCGGCCCCGCTTCCGGCTCTTCCTCCCCGGCCGCGGAGGCTGCCTCTGCCGGCTCACTACGGATGGCCGGGGCCGGTCGGCCGAGATCCAGGACCAGGGTCTGCCCGAGCACCTTCGCAAGCGCAGCCCTGCCTGCGTAGAGGACAAACTCATCGGCGCCCCACCGGATGCAGTCCTCCGTCTGCACCGTCGGATCGAGGGTAAAGAGCAGTTTCCTGCAGACCAGGTCGTCATCGCCGGTGCGCAGGCGGTAGTTCATCGAATCAAACTTCCTGATCGTCTCCGGGTCGTCAGAGCAGAGCACCAACAGGGCGGTTCCGTCTCTGATTCCGGAGAGGACCTGCGGGTCGTCGACCTCCGCCACGGTGTAGGAGGCCGCTTCGAGTATCCGCTTCAGCACGTTCCGGGCTTTCTCCCGAGTCCCACTCTCCATTCACCGTACAATACCACAGGTAGGTAGAACAAGTTTTCCCTCCGGGGGCGGGATGCATGAGGGATACACACCGGCCGGGAGATGAGGTGGGGCCGGGACGCGGGGGTGAAGGGACGGCAACTCCTTGAGAGCAGCACCTATCAGCGAGACGGCCACAGGTGGCTACGAACGTTGTCGACGCCTCGCGCGTGGTTGCACCGGGCATAGACCACCCGACCCATGCAGGCATGATGCGAACGGGAGTTACCATGCCGGTGCCACCATCGGCTTCTTCTCTTCCTCCTCCGCAGCCTCGACCACCTCCTCGAGTGCCGCTCCGGCCATCACGAGGGCTTCTGGTGTGACTATGCCCTCGGCGATGAGGTATGCGTTGGCATCCCGGAGTGTCTCCATGAGTTCCTTCGCCCAGAGGTGCTCGATGAGGAAAACCGCGGCAGCGCTGTTGTTCGGGATAGCATCGGAGATTCTCTGGACGTTCTCCTCGGTCATGCCGAAGGTCCGATGGGCAGCCGCCATCGTGCCGGCCTCAGCGCCTCTCCGTGCTCCTCCCTCCCCGCCGGCGCCGAGGCCGATGAGCGCTCCGACGGCGGCGCCGAAACACTGCCGCTCATCGTCGCTCAGTTGCGTGGCCTCCATGCCCTCGACGTTTCCATCCGCATCCTGTACACGAACCGGAGATCAATCAGCCTGACGGTGCCCGCCTCCATCGCTGACCCGAGCGCCCGCTGGATCTGGCCGTGGAAGTCCGGATTCTTGAATCCGACAACCAGGAGATGCATCGGTCCATACAATACTTCGGCCATTTCCATACCCCCTTACAGAACCTGGTATCATCCGACCCGCCCCAGCCATACACACGGTTCATGCTGCCGGCCTGAAACCGCGGCATCAGGAGCCCCGAAGGCGCGGATCGGTCTTCTTCCGCTGGCATCTTTGGGCGTGTTCACGGTGGGGGCAGGTCCAACCTGAAGGAGGGTACATGCTACAAAATGTTTTTTATAGTCTTAACATTACAGAAAAATTGAGGAAACGCCCCGCTACCCGTGCCTTTCATGCATCAGGCAGTTCTGGCGTATCTTCCTCCTCTTCAGTCTCTTTCCCGGGAGTGCTCATGCGGCCGTCCGGCGGAGATCGTTACAGGTTTCGGTTCAGCGCTCCTTCAGGGCTCCTCCCAGCACTCCTCCCAGATAGCCGATGAAACCGAGGACCGGGAAGAGTATCAAAGTGATGTAGAACGTCGATCCGAGGAAGCGAAGAAGAGCGAGATCGCCCGGAGCAGCTTCGACGCCCAGCACCGCAAGGATCATTGCCAGGACAAGTGCGTTTAAGAGGCCGGTGTATACACCTGCTTTTCCTCCGGTTTTCTTTCCTCCGGCGATCCAACCCGCAAAGATGCCGCCGATAAACGCACCGCCGATCGTTATCAGGTAATTAATGATGAGTGCAACAACGAGCCCGACAATTACCCCGGTCCAGAAGGTCCGCTGGTCTACTTTCCGCATGTACCGTTCCTCCCTGCCCTGCATGTCGCTGTGGGTACAGGGCGCAAATGTTCGCGTTGACGCATAAAGATTGTCCCAATACTTCACGGCCTGCTGGTATGGACGCTAACGCCCGCCATCCTGATGGCGACCTGCGGTTGAAGCAAAGGGAAACAGGTGGGGTTACCCGGGTGGAGGGCCGGCACGATCACCCCTTCGCCGTGGTGTTCCCCCGCATTCCCCTCCACGCTGGTCGCCGGTTCCCTCAAACTCTATCCGACCCGATTCGGGGTTCCCACCCAGATTTCACTGTTGCGGACAATTCAGCTCAGCTGTGAGGTTCTGGCGTGCATCCACTACGCCCTGCACCTTTGGACGGATGGTCTGTAAGGCCTCAGGGACGGACGCATCGTCAGGAACACTCTGCACAGTCCGGTCGAGATCATCGTACGCAGCGTTGAGATCGTCGATCCGTATGTTCGAGACCTGGTCTGCAGAACTCCTGACATCCTCCATGGCAGACTGCACCTGGTCCCGTGCATCCCGGATGTCTCCCACAGATGAGGTTGCATTGAGGCCCTGCATATTCTCAAGCGCTACTCCGAGTTTCCCGAGATCCTGGCAGAGCTGCGCCTGCGCCTCTTCCTGGCTCGGCTGGACGCAACCGGCGGCAGCACAGGCGAGGATGAGGACCACAGAGACGAAAAGTACCCATGTTTTCATACCTATCTCCTGAGCAGAATGGGAACGACTGCTCGGGCCCGGGTAATGGTGAAGGTTATATAAAATTATCGTGATGCTTAACGTCGATCCAAGGGGCCGGCGCTCCGGGCTGCCTGGGAAAGGCACGCCAATGCTCTCCGATATGCCACTCCACCGGCAATGGAGCGCCGTAAGCTCCGGCGCTCGTCGTGCGGGTCATCCTCAGGGTCGGGCTCAATGCCGGCCGTCCCGTCGAAGTTCGCGACCTCGCTTCACCGTACTATAATAGAGGAAGGACCACTTCCACGAGCTCGTCAACGCGACGGCCCGGGCCCGCGGCGGGGTCTACGACCACGAGGTCCAGCCCCTCATCTGGGGGATCCTCGAGGACTACCCCATGGAGCAATCCCGGGCTGGAATGTTCAGGGGGCCGGAGATGAAAGAGATCGTGTCGACCTGGATCGATGAGCGTCTGGCAGAGGTAGGAGGAGGATGACCTCACTCCTCGCTATTGATGAGACCCTGCACCATGCACATGAGGATCACGCCGGAGAGCGGCACGACGTGGGACCGGTCTTCAACGCGGATAGTCAGGTGAACGTTGTCAAGGCCGGTGTAATACTCAGTCCTCTGTTTGCCGTCGCGGTTGACGGCAATACCGTCCCTGTAGGGCTCCATGCCGACGATCTTTCCAAGCGGGAAGTTGATCGTGCGCTTCCCGCCGGTAAAGACCATCCGCCGGTTCGTCAGCGTGAGCGTGCCTGAATCGATCACCTTGATCTCTTCGTGCGACTCGCTCCTGGCCGCAAATCCCCCCGTCCTGAAGTAGACGCCCTTTGCTATCCTGAAACTCGGGCCCGCACCGCCACCGTATGTCGTCCGCACAGAACGCGGTTCTTTGAGCGTAACCCCGGGGATGACCGCAACCGCACGTTCACCCCGCTTCAGGAGGACAGCGTTTGTGTCTACCCTGAGTTCCGGGACGAACCCTCTCTGGAACTCATCAAGCGCGTACTCAAGGTCGAGCTCCCGCTGCCTGGCATCAGAGACGCCGCCGTATGCGATCCGCCCCCACTCATCACCCGTCAGGGTCTGGTTGCCGTAGTTCTTCCAGACCGGGTTTGACCGGTCGGTCACCCCTGAGAACCTGAACGTGCCGTTGCCTGCGGGGGTGAACGTTGCCCCGCAGCCCGGGCACGAGTGGACCTCCCGGGATGTCAGCCCGAGAAAACCCCTGCTCACGGTTTCCGCCAGGGGATTTGCCCGGCATACAGGGCATCTGTCGGACCACGACCCCTTTGCCGGGGCGGTCTTTGCCTCCCCGGCGAGCAGCCCCCCGCAATTGCTGCAGTATCTGCCTTCATCCTCAAAACCACAGGCTGGACATCGCATACCTCATCACCTCGCGCCCCGTTTCCGCCGGAGATGCCCGGGCATACGATCGATTGAGGATTTGCCTCCTTAAGACTTCCGGAATCCCCCCGGCGAAGAGGGGAGACTCTTCTCGCTTCTACCTTACCTGGAGGGGTTCCGGCAGGGAGCACCACCCCGGAGGAGGCCGGATGGGGATCCCACAGAGCATCCCTGACCGGATGGCCGGCCGGGAGTCGTTCCTCTCGCCCCCGGGCGACCCGGACCTCCGGAGATCCCGACCACAGGCCCGAGGAGCCGGTGATCCCGGGCCGCTCCCTCACCTCTTCACCGCGTACACCAGGTGCACCGTGCCCTGCTCCATCGGCGCGGCCTCCCGAAGTTCCAGCGCCACCCGTCCCCCGGCCTTATCAAACAGCTTCTTCTCCCCCTCGCCGGCGATGGTCGGGTGGACGATCAGGCTGATCGTATCCGCGATCCCTTCCCGGATCAGGACGTCGTTCAACTCCGGGCCTGAATCAGAGACCACCCGCGTGATGCCGAACCGCTCGCTGAGCTCCCGTATGGCCCCTCGAAGATCCACCCGGCTCTTGCCGCAGCGGATGAACGGGTACTCCCGCTCGCGGAGATAGTCGAGGTAGTCCATCGGCGTCGCCTCCGCGACGAGGACGACGACGTCTTTCGTGTGCTCCATATTCCGGTAGAAGTGGAGCAGGTTTTGGAGCACGCCCCTGCTGTCGACGATGACAAAGATGGGGCGTGGGTCGTCCGGCCGCACGTCGCGCCGATGCCGGTCGGGTTCCGCCTCGGGTTCGCTGATATCATGAAACATCTCGAGTCCGGACTTTGCGGTGGCCGAACCCACGAGTACCGCTTCCGGCTCGAGGGCGAGCAGTGCGCCGTAGTGCTGGCCGAGATCGACGTCAAAGCCCCGCACCGCATGATCCAGGCTCACGCTGTTATGGATGATGACTTCCGGGTGCATGCGGGATAGATACGCACATCAGGAAGATAGCCAGTGCGGATCCGCTTGTCTCCGGCTGATACAGAAAGCCCTATCTCTTCTCCCGGCCGAGAACTCCTCATCTGGGGGTACCTGATGGAGATCCCGCACAGCATTGCAGACCGGATGGCCCGGAGGACGGCCGACCGGGAATCGCTCCTTTCGCCCCGGGCGACCCGGAACGCCGACTACCTGCGGAG
>JAGVUK010000188.1 GCA_019136335.1 Methanomicrobiales archaeon | reverse complement strand
GATAGCCGGCGTCCCCTGGCGGTGGCGGGGGGTATCGCGGGCGAAGCTCCCGATACCCTCGCCGGGAACGAACTGGACCGACCCCGAGAGCGAGGGGACCGCGGTCGCGACGAACTCAAGCCCCGCCGTCACGTCCGAGGGGTAGTCGCCGGCGTCCTTCCAGCACGATGCGGTCCCGCGATAAGCGTCCACGGGAACCCGGACCGAGATCCCGCAGGGAAGAGTGATCCCCACCCCTTTCACCTCGTCCTCCGCAAGCGAGAGGACCGCCGCCTTACAGGCCGCGGCCGCCGTCGTCCCGGTCGTGAACCCCCGGCGAAGCACCGATCCCGACGCCGTCAGGACCGCAAGACCCCGCCGGACATCGGGAAGGAGGGCGGGCGACCGGCACGCCGCCACCCACGCATCGGGATACTCGAAATCAGTAACCGGGTCCCTCATAACCTGCACGCTCGGCAAGGATTGTGATGATCTCGTTTATCGCCGCCACCGCGACCGGTGTGCCGCCCCGGGTGCCGATTCACAAACCCCACCGGGGTCCCGATGACCAGCGCCGGCCGGAGATTGGCCCGCACCATATCGCAGACGACGAGAAGCGCAGACGGAGCGTTCCCGATGACCACGATCGCACCATCTATCCGGTCCTGCAGGGCAAAAAACCCCGCGGACGTCCGGGTGATCCCACGCTCCCGCGCGATATCCTCCCCGTAATCGAGGGCACAGAGGATCTCGCTTGTGTGCCCGCGTTTCAGGATGCCCGCCTGCACCATCCGGATATCGGTGATGACCGGCGCCTGCTGGCGAAGCGCGGCAAGCCCCGCCGCGACCGGGTCGCCGGCAAAGCGCATCAGGTCCGCCATCGCAAAATCGCCGACCGCGACCGAGCACCGTTGCCGTATCCGGTCCTCGGGGGTGGCGTTCCCCACCCGCTCCCGGGCAAGGTTCCGGCTCGTGCTCGCAATCGCGTAAGCCTCCGGGGTGACCGCCGCAAGGGGTGACCGCCGCAAGGTCAGTATACGTACTTCCGGTGGTATCCCCGGGGCGTGATGATTCCTCTCTCATCCGTCTCACTCCTCCAGATCCTTGTCTCTTCTCCGCCGACAAAGACGATCGAATGCATATCCACAAAGGCGAAGTGGTCTCTAAACTCACCAAGCGTCGTGATCAACCGTTCTTCCCCCTCCCGGTAGGCGTTCCGGACCACCCCAACTGGTGTCACGTCGGGGAGGTGGCGGCGGGCGATCGCGACCGCCGTATCAAGGTTGTGCGGCCTCCCCCGGGAGCGGGGGTTGTAGAGGACAACCGGCACCCGCATCCGGAACGCGAGGTCGAGCCTCCGCTCGATCTCCTCCCAGGGCGTCAGGAGGTCCGAGAGGCTCATCGTGACGTAGTCCCCCGAGAGCGGCGAGCCGAGGAGCGCCCCCGCCGAGACCGCGGCCGTGATGCCGGGGATGACCTCGACCTCGACCTTCGTGCCGGATCGTTCCGCCACCTCGAGCACAATGCTCGCCATCCCGTAGACCCCGGCATCACCGCCGCTCACCATCGCGACAACCCGGTCCTCCGCGAGGGCGAGCGCGCGTGAAGCCCGGTCGACCTCCCGGCCCATGCTGCTCCGGATAACTTCTTTCCCGGCGAGCATCGGTTGAACGAGGTCGAGGTAGAACCCGTTGCCGATGATACAGTCGGCCTCCACGAGGGCTTTTGACGCCCGGGGCGTCATCTGCAACAGGTTGCCGGGGCCGGTCCCGACGATGTACAGTTTTCCTCCATTATCGTGCGATTGCAACGGTAACACTCCCATAGGTCTGCTTGGTAAGAACCAGTTCTTTCCGCTTCGAGACCGCGAGGGCCGCAGGTTCCGCGACCCCGGCAAGCCCGATCAGGGAGGCCCTTGAGGGTGATGGGGCCTCCTCTGCGTTCAACGTTTCGTCGTCCAGGAAGACAAGGTTGCCGCCGAGGTCCGCAATGGCGGCAAGGAGACCGGCCTCCCCGCGCTTCTTCGCGGTCGTCGCGTAGACGAGGACCTCGGCGGGGGCGATCCCTGCCTCCCGGAGGGCCTCTCCGACGGCTTGTGCCACATCGGGTGCCGGGACACCCTTCCGGCACCCAACGCCGACGATATACTCGCCCCTCCGGACGAGGAAGGAGACTCCCGGACCCGCGACGACGATACCGGGGCCGGTGATCGCGTAGAGGGATACGCCGCCGTCGAGCACCGCGGCGTTCACCGCCCGGGTGGAGTCGCGGTTCACGACGGCGCACCCCGACCGGGCGGCGATCCCTTCGACCGACTCCAGACCAAAGGTCTCGGTCGCGGTCGTGATCACCGGTTCGATCCCGAGGCGGGCAAGTTCCCGCGCGAGGTCGTTTGCGCCGTGGTGGCCGCCGATGACCGGGACGGCGTAGCGGAGGTCCGGGCCGACCACCACCACCGCCGGGTCCCGCCACTTGTCGACGAGGAGGGGTGCGATCCCGCGGACGGCGATCCCGGCCGACATCAGGGCGACGATCCGG
>JAGVUK010000275.1 GCA_019136335.1 Methanomicrobiales archaeon | reverse complement strand
ATCTCGCTGATCCGGTCCACCTCATCCCCGAAGAGCTCGATGCGGATGATGTTGTTGAAGTAGCCGGGCACAAGATCGATGGTATCCCCCTTCACCCGGAACCGGCCCGGGGCGAGTTCCAGGTCGTTCCGCTCGAACTGGATCTCGACGAGGCGCCGGACGATCTCGTCCCGTCGCACCCGGTCACGGACCTTCACCTCAAACCCCATCCCCCGGAAGTTCGCGGGGTTTCCGAGCCCGTAAATGCAGGAAACCGAGGCGACGACGATGGTGTCGGGGCGCGAGAGGACCGATGCGGTGGTGGCGAGGCGCATCTGCTCGATCTTCGGGTTGATCTGGGCGTCTTTCTCGATGTAGAGGTCGCGTTTCGGGATATAGGACTCGGGCTGGTAGTAGTCGTAGTAGGAGACGAAGTATTCCACCCGGTTCTCCGGGAAGAACGAGCGAAACTCGTTGTAGAGCTGGGCCGCGAGGGTCTTGTTGTGGGCGATGACAAGCGTGGGTTTCTGAACTTCGTTGATGACGTTTGCTATCGTGAACGTCTTCCCCGATCCCGTGACTCCGAGAAGGGTCTGGAACCGCTCGCCCCGGGAGAGGCCGCCGGCGAGTTTCCGGATAGCGTCGGGCTGCGAGCCCCGGGGCGCAAAGTCTGCCGTAAGGTGGAATGCCGTCATGGTGTCACCGCCTTCTTGCGCAGGTTCCTGTGGTAGGCGATCGCAAACCGGTGCGCCTCGTCGCGGATCTCCTGGAGGAAGAGCGATGCCTTCTCGTGCCGGTCAAGCGGCAGGGGGTGGGAGAAACCCGGCACGAAGACCTCCTCCTCGCGCTTCGCGATGGCCGCGATGGGGATTGCAAGATCGAGCTCCCTGAGCACTGCACCGGCCGCCGCGAGCTGCCCCTTCCCGCCGTCGATGAGGATCAGGTCGGGGAGTTCGCCGCCCTCCTTCTGCAGGCGCGAGTAGCGGCGGCGGACCACCTCGGCGATGGCGGCGAAGTCGTCTACGCCCTCGACCGTCCGTATCCTAAAGCGCCGGTAGTTCCTTTTGTCGGGCTTGCCCCGGAGGAACCGGACCATCGACCCCACCATCGCCGTCCCGGAGAGGTGGGAGATATCGAAGCACTCGATCGCAACGGGGAGATCCGGGAGGTGCAGGCGGCGTTTCAGCTCGTCGAGTTTGATCCGGTCACCGAAGAACGCGATCTCGATGTTCTTTCTGACCAGGTCGAGCAGGTTCTTCTTCTCGCCCCGTTGCGGCACGACCACCCGGACCCGGCCGCCCCGGAGGTGGGAGAGGTAGCCGGGAAGCGCGTCGTCCACCGCCTCAGGGAGGATCACCTCCTCCGGCGGCTCGTTCTCCGCGTAGTAACGGGCAAGGAACTCCTCGAGGAACCCTTCCGTCTCGTCGAAGGTGTACTCATGCTTCCCCGACAGTGTTCCCCGGTCGACGTTGAAGAGCATGAGGAACACGGTTCCTTCACTCACGATGTAGTTGACGATATCTTCATTATAGGTCTTCTGGCGGTCCACGTGCTGCCGCTCCCGCAGCCCCTCGAGGGCCGCGATCTGGTCGCGGAGTTCCATCGCCCGCTCGTATTCCTGCCGCCCTGCGAGAGCTGCCATCTCCTCCCGGAGCGTCCGGATGAGCCCCGCGATATCCCCCTTCAGGACCGCCTCGGCCTTTCTTGCCCGCTCCCGGTAATCTTCCTCCCCGATTGCTCCGGTGCAGGGAGCGCTGCACGAGCCGATGTGGGCCCGGAGGCACGCCCGCCGGGGGAGGCGCCGGCAGGATCGGAGGCCGAAGAGTGATTTCAAGAGACGGAGGAGGTCGTCGCGCTCCCGTGCAGAGACGAACGGCCCGTAGTAGCGGCCGTCCCCGTCGGGCCCCCGGGCGACGTGGAACCGGGGGTAGGGCTCGTCGGTGACGTGGATGTAGGCGTAGCTCTTCGAGTCTTTGAGGTCGATGTTGTACTTCGGCTGGTGCTTCTTGATCAGGGTGTTCTCGAGGATGAACGCCTCGACCTCGGTGTCGGTCACGATGAAGTCGACAGTGGCGATGGCGGCGACGAGTCTTCTGGTCTTTTGGTCGAGGTCGTGCCGGGAGAAGTAGCTCGACACCCGCCTTTTCAGGTTTTTTGCCTTCCCGACGTAGATGATGGTCCCCTCGGCGTCGGAGAAGAGGTAGCACCCGGGCTCGGTCGGCAGGCTCTGGGTGTCGATCATGGCCTTCCGAGGATCTCCTTCAGGAATGCCCCGGTATGACTCCCCTCCACCGCCGCCACCTCTTCGGGGGTCCCCTTTGCGATGACTTCTCCGCCGGCGTCCCCGCCTTCGGGGCCGAGGTCGATGATGTAGTCGGCCGACTTGATCACGTCCAGGTTATGCTCGATCACGACCATCGTGTTCCCCCGGGCGACGAGGTCGTCAAGGACCGCGATCAGGTTTTTTACATCGTGGAAGTGCAGCCCGGTCGTCGGTTCGTCAAGGAGGTAGATCGTCTTCCCCGTCGCCCTTTTTGCGAGTTCGCGGGTCAGTTTGATCCGTTGCGCCTCGCCGCCTGAGAGGGTGGTGGAACTCTGCCCGAGCTTGATGTAGCCGAGCCCCACCCGCGAGAGCGTCTCAAGTTTGTTCCTGATCGAGGGGACGTTCTCGAAGAGTTCCATCGCCTCCTCGACACTCATGTCGAGGACGTCGGCGATGGACTTCCCCCGGTACTTCACTTCGAGGGTCTCGCGGTTGTAGCGCGCCCCCTTGCACTCCTCGCACTCGACGTAGACGTCGGGGAGGAAGTTCATCTCGATCTTGATGAGCCCGTCGCCCTGGCAGGCCTCGCACCGCCCGCCCTTGACGTTGAAGGAGAACCGGCCGGGCTTGTAACCCCGGACCTTCGCCTCCTTCGTCTCGGAAAAGACCTTCCGGATCTCATCGAAGACCTTGGTGTAGGTCGCCGGGTTCGAGCGCGGCGTCCGCCCGATGGGGCTCTGGTCGATGACGATCACCTTGTCGACCTCGTCGTCGAACGCGAGACCGTCGTACTCCCCCGGGCACTCCCGTGAATCGTGGAGTTCCTGCATCAGCGCCCGGTAGAGCGTCTCGTAGATGAGCGTGGACTTCCCCGATCCCGAGACCCCGGTGACGACCGTCAGGACGCCGATGGGGATGTTGACGTCGATGTCCTTGAGGTTGTTCCCCCGGCAGCCCGAGAGCCGTATGAACCGGCCGCTCTGCCGGCGCCCTGCCGGAACCTCGATCCTGAGGTCGCCTGACAGGTAGCGCCCGGTGAGGGAGGAAGGATTTCTCGCGATGGCGTCGGGCGGGCCTTCCGCGACGACCTCGCCGCCGTGGAGCCCGGCCCCGGGCCCCATGTCCACGACCCAGTCGGCGCTCCGGATCGTCTCCTCGTCGTGCTCCACCACGACGAGGGTGTTCCCGAGGTCGCGGAGGTGCTGCAGGGTCTCAAGGAGTTTTCTGTTGTCCCGCTGGTGCAGCCCGATGGAGGGCTCGTCGAGGACGTAGAGCACCCCCGTCAGGTTCGACCCGATCTGCGTCGCAAGGCGGATCCGTTGCGCTTCCCCGCCCGAGAGGCTGCCTGCACTCCGCGAGAGGGTCAGGTAGCCGACGCCGACCTGCTCAAGGAACTCAAGCCGGGCGACGATCTCCTTCAGGACCTGCTTTGCGATCTCGTGCTCGCTCCGGGTGAGTTCAAGGGTCCGGAAGAACGCGAGCGCTCCTGTGACGGAGAGGTCGGTGACCTCGACGATAGACTTCCCCCCCACCTTCACGGCAAGAACCTTCTCTTTGAGCCGTTTGCCCCCGCACTTCGGGCAGGGGAGGATCCGCATGAACCGCTCGAGGTCGCGGCGGCGATACTCGGACTGGGTCTGGTGGTAGAGCCGTTCGGCCTGCGGGGCGAGCCCCTCCCACGACCCGGAGTGCGACCAGGAGGCGTCGCCGTTCCTTGCGTTCACGGAGAACCGGAGCCGGTCGGGCGAGCCGAACATCAGGGCGTTGTACTGCTGTTCGGTCAGGTCTTTGATCGGGGTCAGGACGCTGAACCCGAAGTGTTTTGCGACGGCGCCGAGGTACTGGCTCCGGTAGCCGTCGAGGAAGTTCCGGTAGAGCGCGACGGCGCCTTCGGCGATGCACTTGTTCCTGTCCGGGACGATCAGGTCGGGATCGAACTCCATCCTGATCCCGAGGCCGTTGCACTCCTCGCAGGCGCCGAAGGGACTATTGAAGGAGAACATCCGGGGTTGGAGCTCCTCAAACGCGATCCCGCAGACCGGGCAGGCCATGAGCGACGAGCAGGTTTCCTCGCGCCCGTCCTCATCGACGGCGACGACAAGCCCTTCGGACTTTGCAAGGGCGTTCTCGACGGCCTCGACGAGCCTTGAGCGGTCGTCGACGGACGACAGGCGGTCGACGACCACCTCGATGTCGTGTTTCCGGTAGCGCTCGAGGGTGATCTCCTCGTCGGTCCGGCGGATCTCGCCGTTTACCCTGACCCGGGTATAGCCTTCCCGGTTGAGGTCCTTGAAGACCTGCTGGTAGGTCCCTTTCTTCTGCCGCACGACCGGGGCGAGGATGGTGACCGTCCCGGCCATGACGGAGGCGATGTGGTCGGCGATCTTCTCCGGCGACTGGGCCTCGATGGGGATGTGGTGCTCCGGGCAGAACGGCGTCCCCACCCGGGCGAAGAGGAGCCGGAGGTAGTCGTAGATCTCCGTGACGGTGCCGACGGTGCTCCGGGGGTTTTTAGACGTCGTCTTCTGCTCGATGGATATTGCGGGCGAGAGCCCGTCGATGCTGTCGACGTCCGGCTTCCTCATCAGCCCGAGGAACTGCCGCGCGTAAGCGGAGAGCGACTCCACGTAGCGCCGCTGGCCTTCGGCGTAGATGGTGTCGAAGGCAAGCGTGGACTTTCCCGACCCGGAGACGCCGGTGAGGACGATGAGCCGATCGCGCGGGAGTTCGACCGTGATGTTCTGGAGGTTGTGCTCCCGCGCCCCCTTGATGACGATCTTCTTCATTCTCGTGTGCAGATCTGTTTGTGTTCTTACTTCATAGCCGTTTGCCGATGCCAACGCTTAAATAAAATAAAAAAAAGGAGCCCGGGATGCAGGCGGTTTTGAGGGGCCCGGGTTGCGGGTGAAGAAGCGGTTCGACACCGGACCATTCATTGTGCGGCCGGGGCGGGTCCACCTGCAGAAGAGCGGATAGGAAGAGGTTTTGATGAGGCGGTGGTTACCACGCCTCGGGGTATGCCATGTTCGTGTAGATATCCTCAAGCCGGGCCTTGTGCCCCTTCTCCATGTTTGCGAGCTGGTTGAAGATCATCTCCTGGCCGGCATCGGCAGAGGCAGCGGCAAGCCGGGTGTACATCTGCACAGCGTGCAGTTCCTTCTTGATGGCAAGGACCAGGCCGTCGAGCGGTTTCATATCGACCGAGAGTTCGGGCTCTTCGATGGCATCGGTGACCTTGTAATCGCTCACAGCCACGAAGTGCATCTCCTTTGCACCACGGAGCAGCAGGCCCTGCAGGTACTCCCGGTGGCCCTTTTCATCCTCGGCAAGTTCGAGGAAGAGGCGCTTCAGGTTTGCGTCCTTCGCCCTCTCGGATACTGATTTGTAGAAGGTATACGACTCAACCTCACTGTCGATAGCGTTTGCAATTATCTTCTGGAAATCTTCGGCGTTCATAGCTGGTATCTCCTTTTTGTTCTGTGCCGTCACGGCCCCGCGGGGGCCGGTTGCACAATTTGTTCGTAAAGGTACGAACAATATCATCTATAGCAGGATGACTATTTATCTCTTTCCTTTTGTCTCCGGCAGGGGCCCGAATGGGGCCCGGCACCGGTTTGCAGCATCCGCCTGTTCCTGCACAGACGGGGAGCAACCCATAGTAAGAGGTCCCGGTGCGAACCGCCGGCGTCCCGACCCCGACGGTGCCGGGACCTCCGGGGCATCCCCTCGTGCATCGATTTCAAACGGACAGACCAGATCTGGCCTTCGTCCCGCCCCATCCATGGCGCTCCTCTCTGTCCCCCATCCCGCCCGCGCTTCACACAGGTGGGTACCCGTATGTTCCTCTCCGGCAGCCCCCGCCCCGCCCGGCCTTCCTGGAGGGGATACTCGTACGTCCCTCTCCGGCAACCCCCTCCCCGCCCGCGCTGCGCGCTCCTCCCCCGCCCCCCGGGAGGGGGCGGGGGCAGTCATGGCGATATCCGGGATAAGCCGTGCCCGGGAGCGGCAGCGGCGTCGGTTTCCCGGGAGGGAACGGGAAGACCGGGAAGAGCTGACCAGAACCCGGTTCTCCCCCGGATTCTCCCCGTGCAGTGGACCGTGGGAATATCGCCATGGGGGGAGGGGACCGGGGAGGGGGTCTCCCCCTCCCCGGGCAAAATATCACCCAAAAGTTCCTCTCCGGCACCCCCACCCCGCCCGCGCTGCGCGCTCCTCCCCGCCCCCTCCCGGGGGCGAGGGCAGTCATGGCGATACCCGGGGAGGGCCGTGCCCGGGAGCGGCTCTCGCGCCGGTTTCCCGGGGGGAGAGAGCCAGAACCCGGTTCTTCCCCGGGTTCTCCCCGTGCAGTGGACCGTGGTGGCGATAGCCATGGGGGGAGGGGACCGGGGAGGGGGGCTTCCCCCTCCCCGCAGGCGGGTACCCGTACGTTCCTCTTCAAAGCCCTCGCCCCCGGAGGGAGGGCAGTACGTGGGATACCCGGGAAAAACCGTCCCCCGGATGCAAACTCCCAGAAAGTGGAAAAAAGATGATGACCTCCTCCGTTGATAATGGCGGCAATCGAGAATCGTTGCACTCGTGAGGCTGGTGTTTTTTCTTTCCCGATGGCCAACAGGTATACGCTGAAAAATGAACCCTTTTCATAGCGGAAGATAGTATGGCGGAGAGAAGGAGTACGGGTGCTCCCCGGCGTGTCACCGGGGTCGTGCAGGACAGGCACGGGAACCTGATTGAGATATTCGACCCCCCCTTCTACCGGAAGGAGTTTGAGGACGCTTACCGGTTCATCATCGACGACTATATGGTGGCGCAGAAGGATATCGGCCTGTTCCTGCCCTGCGCCGTCAGGAAACCCTACAGCCGGAGCCCGAGCCACCAGCTCTTCCGGCGGATCATCGACGGTGTCCTCGACCCGGCGGAGTACCATATTGTCATATTCGGCACCTGTGGGACCGTTCCTGCGGAACTCGAGTGCATGTACCCCTACCAGAACTACCACTACATGCTCGGCAAGACCACGGACGGGCGGATCCGGCGGGATTTCCACCGGATCGAGGTCTACCGGCTGAAAGGGTTCCTCGAGAAGACCCGGGACACCTACCGGCACCGGCTCGCCTACTGCATCGGGCCGTTCCGGAAGGCGATGGTGGAGGCGTCGGAGGAGACGGGGATCGCCGTCGACCTGCTCCCCTCCGACCCGATGATCGAGCGGCTCTACGACATCGACTGCCCGTTTCCCGAGGGCAGCCTCTCGATGCAGGGCTACATCGACGAGTTCCGGGAGGGGCTTGAGAGGCTGGCGGGGATGGTGCGCGGGAGCAC
>JAGVUK010000155.1 GCA_019136335.1 Methanomicrobiales archaeon | reverse complement strand
ACTACGAGGCGTTCCTCGCAAACGACCTGGTGCAGGATGGCGTGATCCGGAACCTCATGGTCATCGGCGAGGCCGTGAAACTCATCCCCGAACCACTGAAATGCAAACATCCCGATATCTCCTGGAGGAAGATTGCAGGGATGCGCGACATCCTCATTCACGCATACTTCGGGGTCCATAATGAGATCGTGTGGGATTGTCATCCGGAACAAGATCCCGGAACTCCAGGCGGCGGTCAGGCAGATGCTCGACAGCGAAACAGCCCGATAAACCCTCCTCGGTGGTTCGGGGTCCAAAAACATTTATCCTGCCGTTCGAGCCCTCATCCTGGGAGGGGGTGATCGCCCGTTCATGCCGGGAGCCATGAGCCCGTACACTGCCGATGCAATCTACCGTGACGCCGTGGTGATCTATGACGCCGGAGGGCCTTGCGTAGCTCCACTGGATCCTTGGTGCCATAACGAGCATCGAGGAGTTCTCCGGAGGCATCGGATCGGTGGAAGATCTCCAGAACCGTTTCACAAGAGCCATATCGCTCTGGATATAATCCCTTGTTCTGATGGACCCCCTGTATGCAGCGCTTGAACACTATTAGGGCTACTCCTCGTTCCTCCCCTCCCAGGAAGAGGTCATCCACGATATCCTCCAGAAGAGAGACGTCCTCGCGGTCCTTGCGACTGGAGGGGGCAAATCCCTCTGCTACCAGCTCCCCGCTCTCGTGACGGGCGGGCTGACCGTCGTCGTCTCGCCCCTGATCTCCCTGATGAAGGATCAGGTCGACACGCTCGTGACCCAGGGGGTCCCTGCGGTCACCCTGAACAGTTCGCTTTCCTACGACGCGATGGTCCGGATCCTCGTGGACCTCGGGGCAGGGAGGCTCCGTCTACTCTACGTCTCGCCGGAGAGGGCGGTCCAGCCCCGGTTCCTCGCCATCCTCCGCGAGCTCGACGTGACGCTCGTTGCCGTCGATGAGGCGCACTGCATCTCCGAGTGGGGCCACCAATTCCGGCCGGAGTACCGCCAGTTGAGCGTCTTAAAGGAGATGTTCCCGGGGGTCCCCATGATCGCCCTGACGGCGACCGCGATCCCCGAAGTCCGGCAGGACATCATAAAGCAGCTCAACCTTGCGGACCCCTCGGTCTACGTCGGGAGTTTCAATCGCGAGAACCTCCAGTACATCGTCACCGGCAAGAAGGATGCGTACCCTCAACTCATCGATTACCTGAGGAACAACCCGGGCCGGTCAGGGATCATCTACTTCTCAAACAAGAAGCGGACGGAAGAGATCGCGGAGCGGCTGCGGAATGACGGGATCCGCGCTCTGCCCTACCACGCAGACCTGCCGGACAACTTCCGCCACCGGGTGCAGGAGCAGTTCGTCAGGGACGAGATCGACGTGGTCTGCGCAACCAACGCCTTCGGCATGGGCATCGACAAGCCCGACGTCCGGTTTGTGATCCACTACGACATGCCAAAGAGCCTGGAAGCGTATGCGCAGGAGACCGGGCGTGCGGGCCGCGACGGCGAAGAAAGCGACTGCATCCTCTTCTACGGTCCGGGGGACCGGCAGAGGTGTATGGCCGCCCTGGAGAAGTATTACGGGGAGCGGCCAGAGCACCGTGCGCTCGCCGTGCGGAAACTCAACGATATGATAGCCTTCTGCGAGACCACCCGGTGCCGCCGGCAGCACCTGCTCAGGTACTTCGGCGAGACCTTCACCGCGGTGCCGTGCCGGGGCTGCGATATCTGCATGCTACCGGGCGAGCTCATCGACGGGCGGGAGATCGCCGCAAAGATCGTGAACTGCATCTCCGAGCTTCCGGGAAAATTTGGCGTAACGCACATCGCAGATGTTCTCACCGGCTCAAAAAGCAGCAAAGTTCTGGCGAGAGGCCACCAGGATCTGCCGTCATACACCTCTGGGAGCGAGCATTCGAGCAAACAATGGTCTTCTTTCATACGGCAACTCATAGCGAACGGCTACCTGGATCAGAGTTCCGATCAGTATCCGGTCGTCACCACAAACGAGCGGAGCGGCGCCGTCCTCTCCGGTGGTGAGAGCGTGCGGCTCACGAGACCGGAGGGCCGCCAGACCCGCGGCAGGAGGGAAGGCCTGGATGAGAGGCCCTTTGACGCTGCACTCTTTGAGGAACTGCGAATCGTCCGGAAGAGATTTGCAGATGAGATGAGTATCCCGCCCTACGCGGTATTCCACGATAGGACCTTAAAGGAGATGGCCCGCCGGTACCCGCAGACGCTTGATGAGTTTTCAGCCATTCCCGGCGTGGGGGATGCGAAGCTGCAGAAGTTCGGCGAGGCCTTCGTCTCGACGATCTGCTGTTACCGGGACCGGCAGTACACCGACGATGAGCAGGGCATGACCCCGGACGCTGGTGGCGCAACGGTAATTTCCAGTGGCGATTCCGGCTGCCCGGCGGCGCCTGGGGGGGCTGCGGATCCCGACGAGATCCCCGACGACGCCCTCCTCAAAGAGGCCTATGCCCTGCAGGAGTATATTCGGGAGTTGCGCGCGGAGCTCCGTGAGGCCGAAGAGTTCCATAAGTTGCTGCTTGCGAGGGCGCGCACGCTGGGTATCCAGGAGAACGAGACCTACGCCATAACAACGCAGGTCAGCCGGCGGCGCCACATCGTCACGGAACGGTTTTACGAGCGGTACCCGGATGTCTTCGTCAGGATCGCGAAGGTCACCATCAGTGCCGCCGAAGAGGCGGTCGGGAAGGAGGCTCTGGAAGGGTGTGTCGAATATGAGGAGTCGGAGAGGGTCAGCGTCAGGAGTAAGGCTCCGTAGGGGCACGGCCTCCTCCGGCCCCTGATGGGCCGGGAGCGTGAGGCGGGCATCATGGGAACCATCTACCCAGGATGATGACGGTGATCAGACCATGGCCGTAGGAGCACCATCGATCGGTACATAGTGTTCACCAACGCCGCGGACGTGAAGTGAGGAGAAACTCAGTCCCCTTCACCTCCCCACCCCCGAACCAGGAATCAGCCCGCTCACGCACGCGATATGCTCCCCGGCCTTCGTGATCCGGATCGAGAAGTTCCGGCCCTGCCACCGCCGCTCCACGTAGCCCTGCTCCTCGAGCTCCTTGAGGTAGCCGCGGTTCGTCCGGTTCAGGAGCGCCCGTTTCTTCCCGGCCCGCAGGTACGCGTCCCGTTCGGCCGTGTGCAGCCTCTCGTAGCCGTGGACGCTGGCGTCGTGGAAGAACCCGATGATCTCCTCGCTCGTCATCCCGCCGGCCCCGGCCTCCTGGCGCCGGAAGAGCTCGACGAGGAGCCGGACGTTCTCGGGCCGCGGCATCATGATACGGAAGTGCTGGAAGACCTCGGTCCTGGCGTCCTCGACGATCGAGAGGCCGTGCTCGCACTCCTCGCCGTCCGCCGTCGCGTAGCGGTCGGCGCTGACGTAGTAGAGCACGGCCTCATGGACCATCGCGGCGAGCGTCACCGCGACCGAGGTCTTGCGCCCGCAGGAGGACATGTTGACGTAGACGGCGTTGCCCGCCTCCTTCTCCGTGCGGATCAGGCACGAGACGACTCTCAGGACGTCGAGGATGTCGAACATCGCGACCGGGACGAACGTCACGGCGATCCCGAGCTCCTGCAGCCGCTCCGTCACCCGGCCGACGAAGTAGTGCTGTTTTTTGACCATCCCGGCGTCGAGGCCGGCGTCCGGCGGGACCGCGAGGATGTAGGCCCGGTCGGCCTTGTTCTTCGTGAACGGCGCCACCGCCCGGTCGATCTCGTGGCCGAGGGGGATGATGTGGACGACGTCGCGCAGGCCCCCCGGCAACACCCGGTCGTTCTCGTTGGTCATACTCATCACAATATTCACTGAATACACGTGAAGTTGTTAATGTTTCGATCCGGCACACGCTCTCCTGTAACAGGAGGTATCAAACTATGAGAACCAACCTTCAGGGACTTGCCGGGCGGCGGGTCACACTGACCGCCGTCTTCTGGCAGTACGGAACCTACAGGGGCAACGGATGCTCCGGGAAGTCCATCCTGCTCAGGCAGGTCCGCGACCTCTCCGGCCGGCTGCTTGCCGACCACGCCTGGATCAACTACACCGCCGGGTTCGACGCGGCCGGAGAGTTCCACCGCGGCGATACCGTCCGGTTCACCGCCACGGTCGACGAGTACGTCAAGGGCTACCGGGGGGCAAAGATCGACGACCGGCTGGCGCGGCCGCCGGCGGTCGACTACCGCCTGAAATTTCCCCACCGGGTAGAGAAGACCGGCAGGATCGATCCGGGTGCGCGCCCGGTGCGGGGGTGAGGAGGATGGAGAAGCACCGGCAGGAAGAGGTCGACCGGCTGAGCGCCGATCTCGACTTCCCGGCCCTCTACCGGGGATACACGTGGAAGAACGACACCTGGGAGAAGGGGTTTTCCGAGATCCTCGGGCTTGAGCGGGAGGTGACGGCAGCCGCGCGGGACCAGGCGCTCGGGCTCGGCCACGTGCAGAAGATCGCCCGCCGGGCCGGCCTCCCGGACCGGACCGACTGCGCCGGCCGGATCGTCGTCATCCTCTACATCGGCAGCGCCCCGGCGTACTGGCTGATGCGGGAGTCCGGGGAGACCGCCAGGATCGTCGAGGAGCAGATCCGGGGGTTTGGGCCGGCGTGTGCGAGCAAACTCCTCCGGTTCGCCGTCCCGCAGGTCTTTGGGGCGATCGACACCCGGCTGGTCCGGGTCTTCGGCCGCGGCGACCCGGAGAAGCAGCGCTACCCCGTGCTTGACCTGATAGCGGAGCGGTCCGGCGGCCGGTGGGCGATCCCCGCCGCGCAGCCGGGGTGGCCGGAGGAGTACGGGGCCTGGACCGGGGTCCTGCACGCGCTCGCGAACGTCCTCAACCGTGAGGAGGTCTGCTGCCCACACCCGGAGGGGTTCGCCGCTGCGGGCCTCCGGAGCCAGGGCATCTGGGCCGCGGCGGACGTGGAGATGGCGCTGTCCTGCTACGCAACGGGGGTTGTGGGGGAAGAATGTGCACCCCTTCCGGTGGGGTGAGTGAGGCGGATCCCGATCGGGGTCGCAGGCATCCTCACCCCTCGCTCCCGGCACCAACCCCTTCGCGGCAACCCCCGGCGCGTAGCAGGCCCGCTCGCTCCCCGACAAACGCCGCCGCCTCTCCCGAGAGGGTGTACCGGACTTCTCCCCCTGTCTTTTCCCGGAGGATGATCCCATCGCCTTCCAGCCTTCGGATGTGCCATGAGACCGATGAGGCGGTGATCCCGAGCCGTTCGGCAAGCTGCCGCCGCGACATCCGTGGGTTCTCCAGCAGCGCAAAGAGGAGCTCCCGCGTCTTCGGGTTTTTGAGGGGGATGAGCACCTTCGCTTCGAGAACCGAATACTTCTGCCGGTTCTCGAAGTACCCCGTCTGCCCCCCGACGGCGGTGGTGACAATCATCCCGACCTCCTGGAGCTTCTCGAGGTGGTACCTCAGGGTTCCCCGGTTTATCCCGAGGTCCTCGGCGAGGGTGGCGGGGCGGATGCCCGGGTGAGTGCGGATGTGGTCGTAGATCGCCGTCCGGGTCTCGTGCCCAAGGGCGGTGCGTTTCATGATCCGACGATAACCAAAGAAGAGCCAGACGTTCAGGAGAAAGAGGACATTCACGACGACCAGGAGTTCGGGGGAGACTCCGATGAGCATGCTGCTCATCAGGCTCTGGGGCGGGACCTGCCACCACTCGATGGATGTCATATCCTGTGGCGGGCGGTCGGGCACATAATCCCTGGCCGGGCTGATCGTATAGACGACGGCCGCAGAGGTGGGGATGGCGAAGAGAAGGGTGATCAGGAGTACAACAGCCGGCCAGCGTCGCATGCTCCAAGAATTGGAGTAGGGAGCCATTACCTTTGCGCTTTGCCGGTGTCTCCCATCGTCGGGTTTCAGAAAAACCGGGGCTCCAGGGTAGACGGTCGGCACAGAAACCGCATATAATCTCGCGTCACATCTCCCACTATGACGGAGGAGGAACCGCCCGCAACGGGTCGCCACCGTATCGTCGCCGTCGCGGCCGGCATCGGGCTCCCTGCTGGGGTGGCCGTCCCCGGGGTTATGGTCGCGCCGCGGGGTGGTTATCTCTCGGTCACCGCCGCCGGCAGGGATACTGCAGGCAGCGAGATCTCGCGACAGGAGCGGCCGATCGATCCCTACTCACTCCGGGGCATCGGCACGGCAGACGGCGGCTACCTCATCGCCGGGAGGGTAGTCGCATGAGAGATCGGTGGCTTATCCTCGGCATCGCCATCGTGGTGATCTTCGTCTTCTGGCGTGCTACTTACGTCCCGCCCGGCTACGAGACGATACACTATGAGACCGTTCCCGTCCTCCCGGTGGAGCGGTACAACCCCCCGTTCACCGAGATCTGGGAGGCGATGGAAGAGCAGATCCCGTTTGACAACCGGACGGCGAGGTCTCCGCTGCTCGTCATGGATTTTGATGCGAACGGCTCGTTCACCTACATCCAGTTCAGTTTCTTCGCCGATATGAGAGGGGAGTCCTGGGTGCACTCCGCCTTTGTCCTCCAGAATGGGAGTACCTACCTCTCGTCCCAGCGGCTCGATTACCACCCTCCTCACGCACACCCGCTCGGAGCCCTCGTCGCCGTCGACGATATCCCGTTCGATGGGATCTCCTACGGCAAAAGAGGGATGAGCCTGAAGGTCTTTTACCACGAGCAGAACCGGACCTATGACGACACCTACAAAAACATCTACGCCATCGAGAACGGCACGCTCCGGCCGCTGAAGTTCATCTCCTTTGCCACCACGGAGGTCTGGAACACCATCGAGATTTATCCGAGGGATCCGCCGGAGGGGGATCGGCCGCCGGCCGCCATCGATGAGAACCCCCGGGCGCTGGTCATCTTTGCCCCGCGGGAGATCAGGTTGGCGGAGAGGGTTGTGTATGAAACGACGGCTGGAGTTTGATATGGCCGAAGACGCGAGGAGCAAAGCCCTTCGGGCGAGACTGCATCGCTGTCCCGGCACCATCTACTCGCGCGAGGCCGCGAAGGGCGATGGGCCGGCATTCGAAGATCGCAGGGTGCGATGCTCCGGCGGAGACGAACTGCACAGAAGAGATATATGGCGTTCATCACAATCACTCACTAATAGGCCTTCCATTCTGCCGGCCGGCGCGCCGGGCTGGTTGTTTGACGAGACCGGGCATCCCGGAAGGTCGGAATTGATCCAATGAAGTATCTTCACGTCATTCTCATCTTCTCCCTGTTCATCCTCCCGGCAGTGGCTGTCGAGAGCCCGGTGGAGGCGCCCGTCGAACGGATCGAGATCGATGGTGCGGCGACGGTCGCCTGCGCGATAGCGCTCCTGCGCCGGGGGGTGAGGCGGGAATGAAGGCCAAACCGCTCATCACCGCGAGCGCGATCTTCTTCTTCCTCTGGGCGACAATGGCGGTGACGCTTGCGTCCCATGGCCTCATCCGTTCCCGGAGCATCATATTCCTGCTCTCCGTCATCTCGCTTGCGGGATCGGTTCAGCTCCTGCGGGCGATACGCCGGGAGTCGCCCCGGTGGTATTGGGGCATCCCGTTTGCGGCCGTCTGTATGGTTCTTGCGCTCTGGACGGGAGTTCTCGCATGGGCTGTGCCCTATCATCTCGCGGACCCCGCCTTCCAGATCATGTTCCTCCTCCCCCCGACCGCGGCACTCCTCCTCTCCTCCCTCCCG
>JAGVUK010000045.1 GCA_019136335.1 Methanomicrobiales archaeon | reverse complement strand
CCGGCAACCCCCACCCCGCCCGGCCTTCGCGCTCCTCCCTCGCCCCCACCCGGGGGCGGGGGCAGTCATGGCGATATCTGGTGGGCAGCCGTGCCCGGGAGCGGCGCTGACGCCGGTTTCCTGTTCTGACACCGGTTTCCCGGGGGGAGGTGGGGCGGGGGTCCTCCCCTTCCCCGCAGAGGGATGCCCGTATCTTTTCACTCCAGGAGTAATAGCCGCCTGTCCTGCATACCGGAGGGTGGATCTCATACCGGCGGGGTATCTTCTCTCTCCCAAACCCCGGGATGTTCTCCCCGAAATCCTCCGCCGGCCCCGGGGTCCGGCCGCACCTTCCCGCATCATCCCGAATCCGGAGAACAGTATAAATACCGGCAGTACATCAATACCGCCATTGACCGGACCCGACAACCCATGAAGGAATCTACCAGGTTCGCATTCGACATCAGCTGGGTGTTTGTCAGCCAGATCGTCACCCTCGGCTCGGGTTTTCTCTTAAACATCGTGCTGAGCCGCTGGCTCGGCCCGGCGGACTTCGGGCTGTACACCCTGACGCTGACCGTCTATACCATATCCACGCTGATCGCAGGCCTCGGCATCCCCGAGACGGTCGTGAAGTACGTGGCCGACTACAGGAGCGAGCAGGAGCGGCTGAATGCCGTCGTCACCGCGGGGGTCATCAATGCACTCGTGCTCGGGGCCGCGGCCGGCCTCGCTCTCTTCTTCTTCGCCGGGGAGATTGCAGGATCTTTCGGGATGCCGGAACTCTCCGGCCTCATCCGGATCGCCGCGGCTGCCGTGCCGCTTGCAATCGTCAACACAACGCTCCTCGGTCTCCTCAATGGGCTACGGGAGATGCGGTCCTACTCGTTCCGGTTCATGATCCGCGCGCTCCTCCTGATCGTGCTGGTGGTGCTGTTCATAGCCGCAGGCCTCGGTCCCGGAGGAGCAGTCCTTGCGTTGCTGCTCACCGAGGTCGGGACGCTCGCCTTCGTCGTCTCGATCGTCCGCCGGCACTTCCGCCTCTCGGTCTCGGATTACCGGGAGACATCAGCGAAGATGCTCGCGTTCGGGAGCCGGGTCTTCATCGCAAGCGCGGTCTACCTGATCAACACCTACACCGATACGCTCCTCATCGGGTACATGCTGACGGAGATCGACGTCGGCCGGTACGCGGTCGCGATCGCGATAGCCCGGGTGGCCTTCCTCTCGCTCCCCGGTTCGGTCTCCACGGTCAACTACCCGGCGATATCGGAGTATTACAGCAAAGGGCTCCGGGATGCCGTCGAGGCCGTGATAAACAGGTCGATCAGGTACTGCCTGATCCTCCTCTCGATGATGGGCCTCGTCCTCATCTACCTTGCCGATACGATCATCGGGCTCATCTTCGGCCCCGCCTACCTGCCGGCCGTGCCTGCGTTCACCATCCTCGTCTTCGGTATGATCGTATTCGGGGCGGTATCCTCCGTCGGACCGGCCGTCAGCGCCATGAACAGGCCCGGGCTCTCCTCGAAGGTGAACATCTTCGTGGCGGTGGTCAACGTCTGTCTCGACGTGGCGCTCATCCCCCTGTTTGGCATAACCGGTGCGGCTATCGGCACGTCCGGAGCATGCACGCTGCTTGCGGTGCTGATACTCTACGTGCTCCGCCGCGTCTTTGACGTGCGGATCGAGTCCGCGATGATCATAAAGACGTTTTTGGTCGTCAGCGTATTTTTCATCGCCTTCCTCCTGTTGCGGGACACAGTTCATCCGTACATCCTCGCGGCGATCTTCTCGGGCCTGTACGGCGTCTACGCCTACCGGTTCCTGCTGACACCGGAGGATAAAGTGGAGATCGTCAACACAATCTCCCCGGTATTCGGGCGTATCGCGACACGGCGCCTCAATGGGCGGTGAGCAGGTATATCCCGGGTTGTTCAGCCGGGATGAAACACTCAATGGGTATCCAGGGCATCCGCTGGAACAGACCATTATGATCCATCCGTCGTCCTGGAAGGTCGCCTTGTGGCGATAGCCACCACAGCCTACTACCCGGGCAAGGACCTGATCCGGGCTATCCCTGCATCAGAAAGAACGAGCCCGGGAGACGGACCGGGGCGGGGAAGATGAGACCGGAACGGGGTTCCATCACCCCGGATTATCCCGAAGATTTCCGGAGATACCCCGGCCACCAGCCCGTCCGCGCGAGCAACGCCAGCCGGGACGCGATCCGGTAGGTCTCAAGGTCGACCTGCACGGCCCCGAAACTCTCTTTAAACTTCCGAACCCCGAGGAGGTTCCCGCTCCCCCCGAAGTTCACGAGCGAGAATCCCTTCTCCTGCGCAGACCGCAGAGCGTCGTCGAGGAGGAGGTGCACCGGGCGGAAAGGGCGGGATGTCGCCGGGGCTGCGTTGCTCCACGCAAACACTGTATCAGCGTACTCGAACGTCACGAGGCCCCCGATCACCGCGCCGTGCATCTCCGCCAGGCGCACCTGGACGTACGGGCGGCCGTAGCGGTGGAGGAGATCGTAGACCTCCCGGGGATAGGGCGGCTCCTGGTATCCCCACTCCCGTGCCCTCATCTCGTAGAGGGCGTAATACTGCTGAAACTGCGCGAGGCTATCCTTTTTGACGATCTCGACGTGGTTGCGCTCGGCAATGCCGATATCCCGCCGCGCATGCCTGTTATACCTCTGCTCCACCGCGCTATCGGGGCCATCCAGGCGCAGGATATGGGTATAGTTCCACTCGGACAGCGTCTTCTGGATACCGGGGGCTCCCTGTGCCTGCAGCGCGACGCCCGGCGGCAGGGCGAGATCGAGGGAGAGGTGCCTCCCCCCGACCATGCTCCCGATGAGGTCCGGGAGAACCCTGCCCGAGAGGCCCGAAGGCGAGAAGATGCCGCCGTACCCGTGAGGGACGGACTGGTAGACGGAGAACCCGAACCGCCGCGACTCCATCATCGGGATGAGGACGTCGCCTTCAGGGGTATGGTAGAGCCTCGTCGCCACCCGGTAGCCGAACGCCTCCTCCATGACCTTCGCCCACTCGGGGGTCTGGAAGAAATAGACATTCTCCCCGCCGCTGAGAAACGATCTCCAGACGTCCGGAGAGACGGAATCGGTGTAATCAAACTCCATGCGTCACTGCCTCTTCCCCGGGAACCCTCAGGCGATCCCCCACACCGGGCCCGGCGCCGCCGGCAAACTCGCGAAGGCAGGCAGCCATACCCTCGATATCCTCCGGCGCCACGCTGCAGTGGATGGGGATGTTGATGATCCGCCCGGTCACGTACCCGGTCAGGGGGAACGCGCCCCGCTGCCGTTCCAGCACGTGCCGGAACCGGGGCAGCAGGTGAACCGGCCTCGGCCACTGGATGTTCCCCACCTCGTATCCCCGGTCCCGCGCCCTCCCGATGATCAGAGAGAGCGGGTGATGTGTCTGGTTCAGGACGTTGCACTTGAGGAACGCTGGCACCTTATCGGGGGAGACTTCCGGCAGCAGAAAACCCGGGGTATCCTGCATGGCGCCGTAAAAGAGGCGGGCGTTCCTGTTCCGGGCTGCGTTCACCGCCGGGAGATCCAAAAGCCCCAGGGCCCCCACAAGGGCCCGCGGAGCCCCCATCAGCAGGTTGCCGGACCCTATCGTCCTGATGGGCGGACAGAAGACCCGTGACCTGACCTCTTCTGCGCGCCGGAGTACCTTCCTCACGGCCGCGTTCCTCATGTGGGGCGGCACGTAGCCGGCCCTCTCGATCTCGCGCTCGACGTGCGGGAGGAGGGCGGCCCGGATATCTTCCCACGCCTCGCACTGCAGCACCAGGTCGTCCATAAGGCCGAAGATCTCCGGGTCGTCCCGGCAGCAGTTCTGGCCGAAGTAGGCAAGAAGATCCCGTTTATAGACCGTCCGCTCCGTGGCCGTATGCTGCACGAGCATACCGTAGACGTAGCACTTCTCGTCGTGGAGCGGCACCCGCGTGCAGGACTCGACGACCCGCTCCACGTCCCCGGCGAAGGCGGGGTTGTTGACAGCCAGCATCCCGCCTTCGCCGGTTGTGAGGTGTTTCTCGTAATTGAAACTGACGACCGCAAAGTCCCCAAACGACCCGACAGGCCTTCCTTTATACTCCGCGCCGAGGCACTGGGCGCAGTCCTCGATGACGACGCAACCGTTCTCCCTCGCGATCGCCGGCAGGTCCCCGATCTCGCAGGGGATCCCGAAGAGGTGCGTCGCAATGACCGCCCGTGTTCGTTCCGTCATCTTCTCCACAAAATGCGACGCCGGGACGTTGAAGTCCCGAAGTGCTGGTTCGACGAAGACCGGGGTCGCCCCCGACTCCAGGATGGCGTCGACGACGCCCTCGTAGGTGAAGTCCGGCACAAGCACCTCGTCGCCCGATGAGAGGTCCAGAGCCCGTAACGCGATCAACAGGGCTGCACGGGCCTGGTTGGTCGCATAGCACCGTTCTGCCCCGATGTAATCACAAAACTGGTTCTCAAAGGCTTTGACATGGCTCTCATCCTCAAGGTCCTCACGTGATAGAGTACCGACGATCTGTTCTACGTTCAGGTATGCTCGAGACCGTGCTAACATTCCTTTCCCCCAGGCCGGTAGATACGGAGCGATGATTGTAATCCAAATATATAACTATAACCCTTCGCGAAACCCTGGCGGGACCGATACCGACCGGTATTGATCAAAGGGACTCCGGGAAACCAGATCCCGGGGAGGAGACGCCCGCCGGCAACCACTCAACCCCGGCCGGGGGCCAGGCGTTTCAGTCTCTCGATGCCGCAACTCAGCCCGTGCATGACGTAGTAGTTCGATTCCCGGCCTCCCCCGGCAGTCTGCCCGGCCCGGAGCGCCTCCTCGATCTCCTCCCCGGCATAGACCGTCACACCCCTTCCGATCTCTGCGTAGACGTGCGCATCGCTCCCGCCGACCGTCCCCTTCCCGGAGGCCCGCCCGAGCGTCATCGAGAGTGCGTTGGCCTGCCGCCTCGACCTGCTGTTGAACCCTTCGACGAGGTCCACCCTTCCAGCAAGGCGCTCAGGTGACGGGTACCGGCGGTAGGGGTGCGCGAGGACCGCAAGGCCGCCCTGGGCACGGATCTCGGAGACCACATCATCAAACCGCCGCGCCGTGATCTCCCGGTCGAGGAAGAGGCCCAGGACGTCGCCGTACTCCGTTTTGATCTCAGCACCGACGACGACCTCAAAGCCCTCATCAGGGTTCGCCTCCCGGGCAAGAAGACCCCCGCGGATGGTGTTGTGGTCCGTTACGGCTATAGCAGCGAGGCCCCGCATCCGGGCTACTTTCACGACCCTGGCCGGGTCCATGAGCGAGTCCCGGGAGCAGCGGGTATGGATGTGCAGGTCGGCGATCATCCCGTCCCCCGGAGAACGCCCGGTGCGGCACCGGCGATTGCGGCGCAGACGTACTCAACCTCCTCGTCGGTCATGCCGGGGTAGAGCGGCAGCGTCATCTCGTGCTCCCCGACAAACTCCGTCTGCGGGAGCGATCCTGAGGTATCCCCGAGCAGCCTCTGGTAGTAGGTGAAGAGGTGGATCGGGGGGTAATGGATGCTCGTCTGGACTCCCAACTCTTTCAGCGACGCCTGGAGTCCGGCCCTCGGGAGATCCCCGGAGAGGACGACAGGGAAGATGTGGTGGGAGGACTCTCCGTCGACCTTCCCGGAAAAGGGGCACGCGATGCCTTCAACCCCCTCGAGCATCTTCCGGTACCGGGCGGCGATACGCTTCCGCCGCGCGTTGTTCTCCGCGAGGCGCCGGAGCTGGACGATGCCGAGCGCGGACGCGACCTCGTTGATCCGGTAGTTGTAGCCGAGAGCGGTGACGTCGTAACTGTACCCGTGCCCCCGGTGCCGGTCCCAGGTCAGCGTGGTCATGCCGTGCGAGCGCATGACCCTGATCCGTTCGGCAAGGTCGTCGTCGTTCGTCACGACCATGCCCCCTTCACCGGTGGCGAGGTTCTTGTTCGCAAAGAAGCTGAAGCACCCGACATCCCCGATGGTCCCGCACATCTTCTCCTTATAGGTCGCACCGACCGCGTGCGCCGCGTCCTCGACGACCCGGAGATCGTGGTCGCGGGCAAGATCCAGGATCGGCTGCATGTCGCAGGGATACCCCCCGTAGTGGACAACGGTGATCGCCCGCGTCCGGGGCGAGACCTTCGCCGCAATATCCTCCCACGCCACGTTCAGGTCGTCAGGGCCGGCGATATCGGCAAAGACCGGTCTCGCGCCGCAGTAGAGGACCGAGTTCGCCGTCGCGACGAACGTGAGCGACGGGGTTATGACCTCGTCGCCGCTGCTGATGCCGAGCACCGCATGGGCGATATGCAGTGCCGCCGTCCCGTTCGAGACCGCAAACGCATGTTTGACACCGAGGTACCGGGCAAAGGCCGCTTCGAACTCCTCCGTCACCGGCCCCATCGAGAGCCACCTCGACTGCAGGACGTCCCTGACCGCGTCGACCTCATCGCCGCCCATAGCGATATCGGATAAGGGGATCTTCCACGCCATCTCACTCGCCCCCGACGCCCAGCGTCCCATAAAGCCCGGCGATCTCGTTGTTCGCCTTCTTGTAGTCGTCGACCCTCCCGATGTCCAGCCAGTAGCCGGCGTACTTGTAGGCTTTGACGGGCTCACCCGCCGCGAGCAGGACCTTGATCAGGTCGGGGAAGTCGATGTAGTCGTGCGGCGTGATGTACTCGAGGACTTTTGGGTCGAACGCGTAGACACCCATGCTCACGAAGTGCTCAAACCCCGGTTTCTCGGTATACCCGACGATGTTCTCATCCCCGTCGGTGTCCACGATACCGAAATCGACGAAGTAATCCCTCTTGTTGAGGGCCACCGTCGCGACGGCCCCGTTCCTTTTGTGGAAGTCCATAAGCCCGGAGAACGGGAGGGTCGTCAGGACGTCGCCGTTCATCATCAGGAACGGTTCGGTGAGGTCGTCCCTGATGAGCCCGAGGCAGCCCGCGGTCCCGAGCGGCCTGTCCTCCCGCGAGTAGGTGATCGAGAGCCCGAACCTGCTCCCGTCGCCGAAGAACGCCATGATCAGTTCGGCAAGGTGCCCGACCGCAATCGTCACATCCCGGATGCCGTGCTCCCGGAGCTGGCGGAGGATGATCTCAAGGATCGGTTTATCCCCGATCGGCATGAGCGGCTTGGGGATGATGGTCGTGTAGGGTTCGAGCCTTCTTCCCTTGCCGCCGGCAAGAATAACCGCTTTCATATCAGGTCACGTAGTGGTTGGGCTGATAGAGGCCCAGGTGTTCCCGAAACCATGCAATCGTTCGCAAAAGCCCTTCTTCCAGGGGCACAGCCGGAGACCAGCCAAAGAGGCGCTTTGCCCGGGTGTTGTCGCACCAGAGCCGCTCGACCTCGCTCTTCTCCGGCCGCAGGCGTCCGCTCTCGGTGACGATCTCGATCTCCTTCTCCATGAGGGATGCAACCTTCTCGGCGACGGCCCCGATCGAGATCTCGTAGTTCGATCCGACGTTGACCGTCTCCCCGATTGTTCCCGGCGACTCGGCGACAAGGAGAAACGCACGCACCAGGTCGTCGACGTAGGTGTAGTCCCGCGTCGCGCCACCTTCCCCTGCACCAGCGCCTGCGTGATGATCGTCGGTATCACCGCCCGCGCCGACTGCCGCGGGCCGTAGGTGTTGAACGGCCGTATCGTGGCGATGGGGACGTCAAAGGACCGGTAGAAACTCTCGGCGACCTTGTCGGCCCCGATCTTGCTTGCCGAGTAGGGGGACTGCCCCTGGAGCGGGTGGTCCTCGTCGATGGGGACGTAGCGGGCGGTCCCGTAGACCTCGCTTGTCGAGGTGTGGACGACCTTCTCGACGCCGGCATCCCGGGCCGCCTCAAAGACGTTGAGCGCGCCGAGGACGTTCGTCTCCACCGTCTCCCGGGGACGGGCGTAGGAGTAGGGGATGGCGATGAGCGAACCCAGGTGGAAGACGACGTCGACGTCCCGGACAGCGCTCCGGACGGCGTCGGCATCCCTCAGGTCGCCCATGAGGATACGCACCCGGTCCAGCCTCTCTCCCGGGAGCAGCCGCAGGAGGCCCGGGTCGTTTCTTGAGTTGTAGCGGACAAACGCCCGCACATCCGCGCCGTGGTCGACCAGGCGCTCGGTCAGGTGGCTGCCGATGAAACCGCCAGCGCCGGTCACAAGCACTCTCTTTTCAGTCCAGTCCATCAAACATGACTCCTTTTACTCTGAACGCGCATATGGCTGCGAGCAGACTCTGGATACGCGATCCAGCATATAATACTATCTCAAAACCCGGGATCGCACCTGCTCCGGGCATACCGGTTCCGGCAGATCCCCGCATCGGCCCGGCGCGGAGGCTGCCGCTCCGGTGTCCGTGGCGGGCGTTACAACGTCTCATCGGGATCACCCATTTCACGGATCTGTTTTCCGGCACGGGCTGGATACCGGTGCCCGATGCCGTCGAAGGACTGCAGCTGCAGCGTGGGTGCGCTGACCGGCGGGACGGCCGGGTCGTCTCTCCCCCCCATCCCCCGGAGGGGGCGGGCGGAGACCGCCGGGACCGGGGCCTCTGGGGAGAGGAGCGACATCCCGTCAAGAAGCGTTCCAATCGGCATGAACGGGAACTTCATCAAGAGCATGATGAGTTTCTCAAGCGATGTGTGGACGCCGTGGTAGGTGACGAACCGCGAGAAAAGCGGCACCTTCAGGGGGGGAGGGCCCGGGTAGATGTCGTGGGGGTGAAGGTAGATGTTTGCCGGCCTCTTTGCGGCCACCCTGCCGATACCCCACGAGAGGACCTGTTTTGGCAGGGAACGGAGGTAGAACCCTCCGGAGATGGGGATGTTGATGCCGAGCCTGACGATCGAGAGCGGGAACTCGATGATCGGGCCGTCGGGGTCGTGGACGGTGAGGTCGTCCCGGGAAGGCCGGTAGATCCCGACCGGCGCGTCCGGGACGCCGTAGAGCTGGGTCCTCACCGGGAAGATGCTCGAGTCGTACTGGAAACCGTACTTCTCGAGCGAGAGAAGTGCCCACTTTGTCCTGTTGTCCAGGGAGAACGACGGCGCCCGGAACCCGACCGGGTTGTAGTCGGCAAGCAGTTCGAGGGACCTGCTGAGTTCTCCCTCAAACTCCCTCCGGTCCAGCGAGTAGAGCGGTTTATGGGAGTAGGCGTGGCACGCAATCTCGTGGCCGCTTCGGTGGATCTCGTGGACGACCTCAGGATACCTCTCTGCGACGGCACCAAGGACAAAGAACGTCGCCTTGACGTTGAACGCGTCGAGTGACGCAAAGAGCGGCCTCAACGATTCCATGAACATATCCTCGCGGTCGCGGGGCAGGTATCCGTTCAGGAACTCGTTGCACCACCAGAACTCAAGGTCGATGCTGAGTGCGTTGGCGGTCACGTTATCGCCTCAGGACGAACCGCCACATGTCAGGGTCGAGCGCGTAGCGTGCCGTGGCGAGCGCAAACCCCAGCGTCGGGCCGGGGTCGTGCAGCGACAGGATGTCGTCGGGCGTATCGAACCGGAGAAACGCTTTGAGGTTCTGCCAGGTCTTCGGGGCGCTCAGGTACCAGAGGATATCCCCGGGAAGCAGCCAGCGGCACTGGACCCCCTCCCGGTAATCCGGGACCGGTTCGACATCCCCGTCCATGACCATCCGGTAGAGGAGGTAGGGGAAGTCCACGCCGCTGAGGATCGAGAGGTGCAGCGAACCCCAGAAGCGGGGGTTCACCTCCATGAGTTTGAGGCTCCCGTCACGCGCATCGACCCGGAACTCGACCATCGCAACCCCGGACCACCGCATCGCCTTCAGGAGGCGGAGGGCGATCCCTGCGGCCTCCCGGGAACGTTCGTCCTTGACGGTCTCCCGGAGGGTGCTTGCCCCCCCGGAGACCGGGTAGGAGCGGATCCGTCTCTGGACGGTCATTGCACGCGGTTCGGATCGCTCGTTGAGGAGGGCGTAGACCCCGAGCTCTCCTCCGTAGGGGATGAACTCCTGGACCACCACGGGGCCGAACTCCACTTTCGATGCCGCATAGGCCCGCACGAGGTCCTGTGGGTCCCTGCAGATCCGAACACCCCGTCTCCCCGAACTCACGCGGGGTTTGACGACGGCCGGGTAGTCGATCGCCTCTGCGATGCCGGCCGCATCGTCCGGGTTCTCCGGGAAGAACGTTCGCGGGCAGGGGATGCCGTTGTCGAGGGCGATACGGAGGGTCGTGCCTTTGTCGTAGCCCGTCATGAAGACGTCGCGGGGCGGCAGGGCGACCCGGGTGTACCGCGAGATCTCCTCTTCGTGGTCGACGATGGGCTTTAAGCAGGCGTCGGCGACCGGGAAGAGCACGTCGATCTTCCTGGACCTCAGGGTGTCGAGGAGAAACCCGATGAACCGCTCCTCCTCTTTCTTCGGCGAGGGGTATACCAGGCCCCGCTTGCAGTACCTTGAAAAAGCTCCCGTCGCACACCGCGTCTCTTCACCTGCAGTTACGTCCAGTCCCTGTTTGCCAAGTGACCGGATGACCGCAAGAGAGCTGCGCATCTGTGCGTCGGTTACAAAGACAGCTCCCCGACTCAACACTTCCCCCCCAAGCCTCTATGATGCGTTGTGACGAGCGATGGATCCCTTTTCGAATATTTAAATCTATCCTAAATCCTGGCGGTTTCGATCCGGTATCAGGACAATGAGAAATGACATATGGATGAGCGGGACAGCATCGCACCATCACGGGATAACCGGACCATCGAGATGCAATATGCGGTATAATTCCAGAAAATGGAGGCGTCCTTGGGGGAGAGAAATCCTGTACACCATACGGTTTCCGGCGCAGGAGGGTAAACGTATATCACGGTGCCGGGGACTGGAGAGGCGGTGCGGCCAATCCCGGACGGCGGGGAGAAAGACCGCTCCCGGGAGATCGCAGCCGGCGGAACGGCTCCCGGTACCGGCATAACCACCGTTATTCTGCACCGGGCGATCCCTCTTCTGAAGATGCCACCGGGCGTGGCCTTCCGGGTGTGGGATAGACCGATCGGCAGATGCCGGTAGAGCCGCTCGCGATAGGTAACCTCTCGCAGGCGGTGGTCCTCTTCACCTGCCAGGAACCTCAATATGAGATGAAATAGCCCACTCCTGCAACGACTCTCAATTACCGGCACTCTCAACGGAGGAGATCATCGATCGTGTTTCGCACGGTCCGGGGGTTTGCATCCCCGGGGGCGGCGGGTACCCGCCTGCGGGGTGGGGAAACCCCCTCTCCGGTCCCCTCCCCCCATGGTGATAGCCGCCACAGTCCACTCCATGGAGAGATCCCGGAGAAGAACCGGATACGGCCCCGCTCCCTCCCCCCCCGGGAAACTGCCGCCAGCACCATCCCTGGCGCGGCTTCCCACTGGATATCGCCCTGACTGCCCTCGCCCCCGGGGCGGGGGAGGAGCGCGCAGCGCGGGCGGGGTGGGGGTTGCCGGAGAGGAACTTTCGGGTACCATTTTGCCCGGGGAGGGGACGAGC
>JAGVUK010000309.1 GCA_019136335.1 Methanomicrobiales archaeon | reverse complement strand
CGTTCGAGAGCGCCATCACCACGAATATCCCGAGGAGAACGGGCAGGTTCCGCGGCATCCTTATATCATGCGGTAGGTCTCGAGGTTCATGGGAGAATGCGTCTCGATACGGTGCCGCTTGTAGATGGAACTTGCAAGGTCAAGCGTCTTGTTCTCGTCGCCGTGGATGGTGAAGATCTTCTCCGGCCGCGGCTGGAGGTGGGCGACGTAGTTCATCAGCTGCTTCCTGTCCGAGTGACCGGAGAACCCGTCGCTCGTCGCGATCTCGAGGTTGATCACGATCGTCTCGCGCCACCCGAGCGGGATCTCCCGCCACCCTTTCTGGATACGGCGCCCGAGCGTCCCCTCTGCCTGGTAACCGACGAAGACAAGCGTGTTGCGCTCATCGGGGCCGAGGGCCTTGAGATACTCCATCACCGGCCCGCCGTTCAACATACCGCTCGTGGTGATGATGACGCAGGGGTCGCCCCCGATCACCTTCTCGCGGAGGTCCGGCGAATCCACCTGGACAAAGGCGTCGGCAAGGAAGGGGTTTAAGCCCTCGCGGAAGATCTGGTTCCGGAGATCGCTGTTGAGGTACTCCGGGTAGGTCGTGTGGATCGCCGTTGCCTCCTTGATCATCCCGTCGAGGTAGATCTTCACCGGCGGTATCTTCTGCCGCCGGATCCCCTCCTCGAGGGCGAGCATGACCTCCTGCGACCGCCCGACGGCGAACGCCGGGATGATCACCTTGCCCCCGCGCTTGATCGTCGCCGAAACCGTCTCGTAGAGTTTCTCTTCCGCGTCTTTCCTCTGCGGCTGGATATCGTTCGCCCCGCCGTAGGTGCTCTCCATGAAGAGCGCCTCGAGGCGGGGGAACGACGATACCGCCGGGGAGAAGAGCCTCGTCTTCTGGTAGTTGAAGTCCCCGGTGAACGCGATGTTGTAGAGGCCCTCCCCGATATGGAAGTGCGCGATGGCCGACCCGAGGATATGCCCCGCGTTATGGAAGGTGAGCTTGACGTCGGGGGCGATGTCGGTCACACTGCCGTAGTTGAGGGTGATGGAGTGCTTCATGTAGGTCCGCACCTCGTTTGAGGTGTAGGGGATCTTATCCGTCTCCTTCCGGACGACGTCCAGGTAATCGAGCTGGAGCATCGTCGAGAGGTCCCTCGTCGGCGGGGTCGAGTAAACCGGCCCCTCATAGCCATACTTGAAGAGGAGGGGGACGAGAGCACAGTGGTCGAGGTGCGCGTGGGTGAGCACCACCGCGTCGAGCGAGCCGAGCGGATAGATCTCGGGCACGTAGAGGTACGGCGTCCCGTTCGCGGCGCTGCCCGGTTTCTCGCCGCAGTCCACCAGGATCTTGCTCTCCGGCGTCGATATCAGGAACGCGGCCCGGCCCACCTCACGGCAGCACCCGAGCGTCGTGACCCGCAGCCACTGGTCCTTGCTCGTGACCTCCCGGTGGATGCGGTGGCCGATCTTGCGCAGAAACGCCTTGCGCTCGTCCTTCACCGACCGGAGGAACGTGCGGATCTGCTTCACCGTCGTACTCTCGATGGGCGGTGTCCGGACAACCTTCGGCGTCCAGCCGATCTGTTTTGTGATCTCGCGCAGCGTGATGCCGTTCTTGCCGATGACCACACCAGGTTTCTCCGCCTCGATCAGGACCTCACCCGTCTCCGGGTCGAAGAAGAGGTCGGATATCCCCGCGTTCTCCGGCACAACGGCCCGGATCTCCTGGGCCGCACGTTCCGGGTCTTCAAGGATATTCGGGCGCACGACGATGCGCTTCCTGAGGTCACGCGCGAGGACCTTGATCAGGTCCGCCTGATCGGCAAACTGTTTCGGGTCGTCAGTGTAGATAACGAGCTCAGGCCCCTCGAACTCGACGTCTGAGATCGTAATCCCGCTGGGAACGATCTTGTTGATCTGCTCCTTAAGCTCCCGAAGTTTCTCTTCAATCACCATTAAAATCGTCCTAAAAAATGTCAGGTTGTGGAGCGGGCCGCAGACGGTCGCTGCAACCCGTGCTCAATGTGTTCCTCGTATTTGTCTTTCGTTATCACGACCACCATGATATCCTCACCGGATGCGGAGTCGCGGCGCATCGCCGACCTGATGGCACGGATGGCGAGGTCTCGCGCCTCGTCCTCCTTCATGTCCGGGCGGTACTGGTCTTCAAGCACGCCGTAGGCAAAGGGAGACCCCGACCCCGTGGCGACGATCTCCTCTTCCTTGGTCGCCCCGCCCATCGCATCGACGGAGTAGACGCTCGGCCCCTCGTCGTCGAACCCGCCCATCAGGAGCTGGACGTAGTAGGGGTAGTACCGGTTCTGGTTTAAGTAGTTCGAGAGCAGGGTCGATGCCGCACCGACCGACATGGTCTTGCCGCGGCGCATCTCAAAGAGGTTGCACTCGACCTGGAGGATCCGGACCAGTTGTTGCGCGTCACCGACGCCGCCGGCAGTGGTCATGCCGATCCGCGGCGTGATCTGGTAGATCTTCTTGGCACGCTTGCTTGCGATCATGTTCCCCATCGTCGCCCGCATCTCGGTGGCAAGAACCACGCCCCCGTTGAAGATCAGTCCTACCGTGGTTGTACCTTTCATAATCTCTTGGGAAGTATCAAGCATTGAAGCACCCCTAAAACCATTAAAGACGCTTGAATCGCTCAAAAGCGGTCAAACGTATACAGCGATATCATAAAACATAAATTTATCGTCGTACCGGGTTTCAGCACGATACGATAAGCATCTCTATGTTATATAATGTTGCCCCTTAATTCTTTCGTAAGCCCGGCTGGTCCGGCAGCAGAACCTTGATCAACTCCCGGTCGAAGAGCATGGCGATGAGCCGCTTGTTCCCGTTGACAACCGGGAGCTGGTCGACCCGGGCACGCCGCATCTTCAGTGCGCATTCGCCGACCTCAGCGTTGATAGGGACGGCGAGGACGTTTCGGACCATTGCATTCTTGACGGGGATCGGGAGTAGCTGGATCCGTGATATCCCGTAGCTGATGGTGTGCATATCCCGGATGCTCTCCCAGGTCCACTCGTCGTCATCAGTACCGTTTGAGAAGTCGCTGACCTCGACACCGTCCTCGATGCGGGTGTGCCTGATGAGGTCCCGCTCCGATATGATGCCGGTGAGCGTGCCGTCCTCCATCAGGATCGGGATGGCGTCGTAGCCCGAGATCTCAAGGACCCTCCCGACGAGCGAGAGGGGCGTCTCCTCCCAGAGGGCATAGGTCTTGCTGACGTAGTTGTCCCGGATCGGCACGGCAAGGCGCATCTGGGCGATGGCGCCGATGAGGTCGGCGACGCTGATGATCCCGATCATGGACCCGTCTTCCACGACCGGGAGCCTCCTGATGTTATGCCGCACCATCAGCTGCGCCGCCTCTGAGAGGGGAGCGTCCGGCCTGATGACGACCGGGTTGGGTGTCATCAGGAGCCCGAGCTGGGTCTCTTCCGCCTTGCGGAGGAGGTCCTTTCGGGTGATGATCCCGACGAGCTCGCCGTCTTTCAAGACCGGCACGCCGCTGATGCCCGTACGTTTCAGGATGCGCAGGACGTCGTCCCTGTTCCCGGGAATCTCGACGCAGACGACGTCGGTCACCATGAAGTCACGGACAAGCATCTGCCGCGAAGGTGTTATGATCTCACCACCATGGTCGTGATGGGGCTGTTCTGGACGACGTAGTCGGTCACACTCCCGAGGAGAAGGCGATCGACGCCGCTCTTGCCATAAGACCCGAGGACGATGAGATCGACGCCCAGATCTTTGGCGAGGGAGACGATCTGGGATCCTGCATGCCCCTGCCGGAGGTGTGTGGTGAGCAAGACCCTCTTTGCATCCGCCTTCTTCCGGGCGGATTCAAGGATCTCCTCGCCTTCCTTCTGCAAAACACTGTAGATTATTTCGAGTGTGTTGTCCATGGGAAGGGATGAAAACAGCCCGGATTCGACCACGTAAACAACATGAACCTCGGCGTTCCGGACTTCGGCCTCATCGATGGCCACGTCTAACGCATGATCGGCCGGTTCGGAACCATCTATAGCAACAAGTATCTTACGGAACATACACACCACACAGAACAGATACTTCTTATCTGATTTCTACTGCAGGGTTAAAACATTTTGTTTGATAGAGGATGAATCCAGCCGCTTTACGATGGTCGCCCGGATGTCCCTGCTGAAGGAGAGATTGCCTTTTGCCGGATTTACTACGAGCATTCGGGCATCCTGCCCGATTTCCAGGTACCCGGTCCTGCCAGCGAGCGTCGCACCCGCGATCGCGGCCCGCAGAACCTCGCCGGGGGGCGCGCGGTAGACGGTTGCGGTAAAAGCCATCTCCCTGAGCATATCGGGCTGAACGAACATCACGTTGTCCGTCCCGAGAAGGAACCGGCCCCCGAGCTCGAGGATGCGCGCGATCGGCGGGTGGGCCGGCGATGCCGCAACGCCGAGCACCCAGTTCGACCGCGGGCAGACGGCGATCGGGATCCCCGCATCAACGATCCGGCGGAGGTGCGCATCCGTCGCGTGGGTGCAGTGGACGAGCAGGTCGGGATCGAACGCGAGCGCATCGTCGATATCGTCCGGGTTCTTCTCCCCAGCATGGAAGGCAACGAGCCGGCCGGCCTGCCGGGCCTCCCTGACGACCTCTTCGGCGTTCGCCACGTCGTGGACGCTACTGATGCCCGCTCCGTCGCTCACCCGCTCCCCGCCTTCGCGGCCGAGGATGACCGGGCGGCAGTCGAGCCCGGCCGCAGCCTCGCGGAGCGCCGCGACACCGGCGGCTCCCCCTTCCCTGAAGTCGGCAAACCCGGCCGTCCCGGTCGCGATCATCGTCGTGATGCTCGACCGCATCCCCCTGACGAGGTCGGCCCGCGGGGTTGCCGCGAGGATCCTGTGCTTTAGGCCGTCCGGGGGTTTGACGAGCTCGGCAAGGCTGCCCCGGGCGGGGAGGTCCATCGCGACGGTGTCGCCGAGATGGGTGTGGGCGTTGAAGAAGGCGGGCACGATCCACCGGTCCGGCGGTCCCGGGTAAGGTTCTATCGCAGTGATGATACCCCCCGAGACGGTGATGGCGACGTCCTCTTCCTCGAGGTCTTCGCCGAGGAGCGCCCGGCCGGTGATGACGTACGGTGCGGCTTGCTGCATCGTTCTACCTTTCTTTTATATATGGCAAGGGAGTATATTTCTGTATGGCGAAAAAATCTGGCGGAAGACTGGTATCCTCTGCCGGCCTGGTCAACTACTATGATAGCGAGGACCACCGGGCCATCCATATCAGCCCGGAGGTCGTGATCGTCCTGACCGCCGTGACCGGAGTGGCAGTCTTTATCCTCAATGCCCTCTTCTAATCCTTTTTGTTCGTCGCGAGGGCTGCCCTGATGATGTCTTCTTCGGGCGCGAAGTAGACGGCGTCGTGCCCGTTCCAGGCCCTGCAGTTCCGGAAGACCACGGCGGGGACCCCCTGGTGGCTTTCGCCCATGACGAAGTTTGCGAAGGCCGCAATCTCGTCGACCACCGCTTCCTCGGTGATCTGGAGGACGTGGCCGAAGAGGTCGGTGTCGCCCCGGTAGTCGTTGATCGCCGTCATTCCCGCCCACCCGATGGCGATGCCGGTCTGGCCGCGCCGGAACGACCGCCCGCAGGTGTCGGTGATGACCACCCGGACGTCCTTTCCGGTGATGCGGCGGATCGCGTCCCGGACCTCAGCGGCGGCCCCCATGGGGTCGGGCGGGAGGATGATGATCCGGCCGTCTTCGATGTTGCTGTGGTCGACGCCTGCCCGGACACCGATGTGGCCGGAAGGCAGTTCGGAGAGGATGAACGGGTACTCAAGCAGGATCGCGGTGGACGAGTCCAGGACCGCCTGCACGAAGCGGGGGTCTTCCTTCGTCTTTGCGGCGATCCGCACGGCTTCCGCGCCGGGGGTGATGGAGGTGAGGTCACGGGTGAAACCCTTTGCCTTTGAGTAGACGGACGAGGCGATGGTGAGGATATCGCCGTCTTCAAGCGTGACCCGGCCGCAGATGAGGGCGGGCAGGTCGTCGCCTTTCTGGATCAGGGGGAGGCCCTGAACACCGATTACCTGGATCTCCATGGAATTCACGGATCAGTGATCGCACCCGCTCGGAGAAAAAGGCTCGGGTTTTTTCGCGGGGGATATCGCCGGATTTCGGCGATAGCGGCCCGGGCGCGGGGTGCGGCGCGTGACCCCGCCGCTGTTTCACGCCCCGCCGGCGCACGTGGGCGTTCGTATGGGTGTTTTTCAACCCCTTTCATGTCTTTCGCGCCACCGCGTGAGCTCATCTGCAACAAGCGGTGATGCCGTCTCGCGCGGGAGATTCATGCCGCCATCCGTGCACCGTCGACGCACGCGAGATCTGTACCGAACGATTGCCCTCCCCATCAAGGCTCCCGTCCCGGCCCGCCCGGGTTTGCGGATCCCCCACAGGAGGGCTCCTTCATCTCCCGCAGCCGGAAATCCGGCTCGAACGAGCCGATCAGGTCGAGGTACTGCTCGACGCTGCGGGTGAAGAGGAAACACTCCCGCACCGTCTCGTGCGCCGCATGCCCGAGCCGTGCGCGAAGGTCGGGGTCGCGGAGCAGCTGGACGATCCTCGCCGCCGCCTCGTCGACGGAGGAGACCAGGAACCCATTCTCCCCATCCCGTATCTGGTAGCGGATACCACCGACGTTCCCGCCGATCACCGCCGCCCCCTTCCACATCGCCTCCGATACCGTCAGCCCGAACCCTTCCCGGATGGATTTCTGCAGGACGACCGCGGCGCGGCGCTGGAGCGCGTTCACGAGCGCCCCGTCCTGGACGCTCTGGATGATGACCCGCTCGCCCCGGTGAGCAAGGAGCGACCGGTAGACCTCGGCGCCCTCCGGGTCGTCGGTTGCCACGTTCCCGACAAGGACCAGGGTGCATTCCTCCTCTCTCCGCGCTTTCTCAAACGCCCGGATGACCCCCAGCGGGTCTTTCCAGCGGTCGAACCGGGAGACCTGGACGACCAGGGGGAGGTCGGTCGGGATGCCGTAGTGTGCGAGGCGCTCGTCGATGGCGCTCTCGGAGAGTTCCCGGTTCACGATGGAGAAGGGGTCGATGGCGGGCATGGAGAAGACCTGCGGCGTCCTGATATTCTGGCGATACTCCCTGCTCGAGAGGACGACGGCGTCGTACTTCTCGATGAACGGGACGAGGTAGTTCCAGACCTTCGGGTTCGGTGCGGTGAGGTCGATGTGGCAGCGCCATATCCAGGGGCTCTTCTTCCGGTAATGGGCGATCATCGGGAGGGGTTGTGGGTCGTGGATGAAGACCATATCGTGGTTTAGGTGGTTCCGCATGGCGTTCTCGCGGATGACCTCCTCGTAGAGCTCCTGCTTCCGGCCGGTCAGGTTGATCTCCGCTCCCTGGAGGGCGTTATGGAACTTCTTCGTCACGCTGAAGAAGTCCGGCGGGCCATGCACGACGCGCCACCCGGTCTGTATGCCGAGGCTGTTCAGCAGAAGCGTCAGGGACGAGAGGAGCTGCGAGACGCCGCCGCCGTAGTAGGTGGAGTTCATGTGCAGGATGTGCATATCCCGGAGCGGCCGCGCCTTTGCCTCGATGCGGCGTATCGTCTCCTTTCCTGCATACCGTTCATAGGCCCGGATCCCGTGAATTGCGCTCATCCTGATCAGCCCTGCATGCTCGCGATCGCTCTTATGCATACCGGCGGGCCCCCGCGTATAGACCCGGGGCCTCACCCTCGATGGGGTGGGGGCGGGCCTGGATCTTCCCCCGGGATCGCCGGCGTAGCGGTGGGCTGTGGCGGCTATCGCCACGGGGGAAGGGTGCTTGCTCGTACTACGTCGCTCTCCGGCATCCCCCACCCCGC
>JAGVUK010000095.1 GCA_019136335.1 Methanomicrobiales archaeon | reverse complement strand
GTCTTTGAGGTCCCCGAGTTTGCGGAAGGAACGCGCCGGATTGCCGCGACCCTCGCCAACCTTCACGGCACCACCGTCGTCGGCGGCGGTTCGACCGCGGATGCAGTGACACGGTTCGGGTTTGCCGACAGGATGACCCATGTCTCGACGGGTGGCGGGGCCGCGCTCACCATGCTCGCAGGAAAGCCGCTCCCGGGCGTGGAAGCGCTCGAAGACGCGGGTGAGCCATGAAGCGGATCGGCATCCTGACAAGCGGCGGCGATGCTCCGGGTATGAACGCCTGCATCCGGGCAGCGGTGCGCACGGCGCTTGCAAACAACGCCGCCGACGCGGTGCCGCTCGACCGGGCGGCGATCCGGAACACCATCCACCTGGGCGGCACCATCCTCGAGACCTCCCGGAACCCCGATTTCTACACGAAGGAAGGAAGGCTCCGGGCAGCGGCGGCCATCGAGCGGATGGGGCTTGACGGCGTGGTCCTGATCGGCGGCGACGGAACGTTCCACGGCGCAAGCCTGCTTGCCGCCGACGCGGATACAGCGCCGCTCGTAGGGGTGCCGGGGAGCATCGACAACGACGTCTACGGGACCGACTACTGCATCGGGTTCGATACGGCTGCAAACTGCGCGGTTGAGGCGATCGACCGCATCCGCGACACGGCCCGGTCCCACGAGCGCCTCTTCTTCCTCGAGGTGATGGGGCGGACGGCCGGCTTTCTGGCGCTCGAAAGCGGTATCGCCGGCGGCGCCGAGGAGCTGGTCATACCGGAAGAAGAGGTCTCGATCGCCCGGATGAGCGAGCGCATACAGAACGGGTTCACCATCGGGAAGAAGAGCGCGATCGTGGTGGTCGCGGAGGCAGAGACCCCGGGCATCTCCTTCCAGATAGCCCGGGAGGTCAGAGAACACCTGGATCTCGACTCCCGGGTCGTCGTTCTCGGCCACCTCCAGCGGGGCGGGCCGCCGACGCTCCGCGACCGGGTGCTCGGGAGTGCCCTCGGCGTCGCCGCCGTCGAGGCGCTGCTCGAGGGGCGGAGCGGGTGCATGGTAGGAGAGGTCGGGGGCGCCCTCATGTGTACGCCGCTCGGGGAAACATGGCAGAAGAAGAAACCGCTCAACGAGAACCTGCGGCGGATCTTCACTATCCTCTCCGAGTAGGGTGCCCATGGACGCAATCGAGGTGATCGGCCTCACCAAACGGTTCGGTGACAACGTCGCCGTGAACGGAATCGGGTTTCAGGTGAAGGAGGGCGAGACGTTCGGGTTCCTCGGCCCGAACGGGGCGGGCAAGACCACCACCATCAGGATGCTCACCGGCATGACCGGGATCACGAGCGGCCGTGCCCTGATCCACGGCCACGACATCGCCCGCGAGACCCTGGCCGCAAAACGGCTGATGGGCGTCGTCTCCGAGACGTCAAACGTCTACGACGAGCTCTCCGCCTGGGACAACCTCGTCTTCACCGGCCGGCTCTATCATCTCGGGAAGGCTGAGATCCAGAGGAGCGCCCGGGACCTCCTCGATACCTTCGGCCTCTCCGAGCGGCGCCACGAACCTGCAGAAGGGTTCTCGAAGGGGATGAAACGCCGCCTGACGCTTGCCATGGGGCTCGTGAACAATCCAAGGGTCCTCTTCCTCGACGAACCCACGTCCGGGCTCGACGTCCAGAGCCGGCGGCTCATCAGGGACGTCGTCCAGGATCTCGCCCAGAAGGATGTCACCATCTTCCTGACGACCCACGACATCGAGGAGGCGAACGTCTCCTGCGACCGGGTCGCCATCATCAATAGAGGGACGATTCGATGCGCCGGAGAAGCTGAAGCAGACCTTTGAGAGCCTTCAGTCGGTCGAGGTCTCCTTTGATACCACGAGGCCCGGCCTTCTCGAGGCGCTCAGGGCGCTCCCGCAGGTCAACGACGTCCGGAAGGAGGGAGACAAATTCCGGCTCTACACGGCGGACCCCCCGGAGGTCCTCGGCTCCCTCTGCGTGTTTGCAAAAGAGCACAACCTGCGCCCAATCAGCGTCACCACCCTCGGGCCGAGCCTGGAAGAGGTCTTCATCCGCCTCACCGGGCTCTCCGTCGGCATGAAGAAGGAGGCGGGAGGAACTGATGCCGGGCTGGTTTGAGGGGGTCTTCTGCGATCTCGGTGCCGCATGGGCGATTGCAAGGAAGGATATGAAGATCTACTACCTTAAACCCTCCATCCTGGTATCCAGCCTGCTCTTTCCGTTCGTTATGTTCCTCGCGTTCGCCATAGGAAGGAACGCCCCCCCGGGAACCCTGCTCCCC
>JAGVUK010000018.1 GCA_019136335.1 Methanomicrobiales archaeon | reverse complement strand
GTGAGGGCGATGATGATCTCGCGCCGGAGATCCTCCGCGAGGTCGGTGGGGGCGAGGTCGAAGTAGCCGCCGACGTCCTGGAAGAGCGTGGTCGGTCCGCCGTCGATCATCCGGAAGAGGAAGAACTCGAGTTCCGGGCCCGTGTTGAAGGTATACCCGTCCCGCGCCGCATCATCCATCGCCCGCCGCAACACATAACGCGGGTCGCCCTCGAACGGTTTACCGTCCGGTTTGCAGACATCGCAGATAAACCGGGCAACCCCGTTCTCCCTGGGCCGCCAGGGCAGGAGGGCATAGGTGGAGAGGTCGGGTTTCAGGACCATATCGGACTCCTCAATCCGGACGAACCCCTCGATCGACGACCCGTCAAACCCGATACCCCCGGTCAGCGCCTTCTCCGCCTGCTTCGCCGGGATGGCAACGTTCTTGGGCATACCAAGGAGGTCGGTGAACTGCAGGCGAAGGAATCGGGCGTTGTCCCGTTCGATACGCTCGAGCATCGCTGAGATCTCGGGAGGCATATGGAAGGAATGTTCCTTCCAATATTATTTATATATTGTGATTAAACACGTAGCGGAGCGTTTCCCAACCACCCCGGACCCCCGGAGAGGTGCAGATACGGGAGGGGAGCGGTCGACCGTGATGGCAATGTGCGGCATAATTGGCGTAATGGACAGGAAGCGCCGGACGATGGATGGTTCCGGCATCCGGCAGGCTCTCTCCATGATGAACGAGCGCGGCAGCGGCGAGGGGGCGGGGTATGCAGCCTACGGCATCTACCCCGACTACCGGGATTGCTACGCCCTCCACGTCTTCTTCGACAACCCTCGCGAGAACAAACCGGCCCTCGACGCAACGCTCGCGCAGTGGGGGACGATCGAGCACGACGAGGCGATCCCCACCTGTGACCAGCCGGACCTCCAGGCGGTCCACACCCCCTGGCGCTACTTCTTCAAACCGGACCCCGCCCTCGCGGTGCCGGGCGGCGCCACCCAGGAAGACGATATCGTCAGCACCCTCGTGATGCGGGTCAACGCCGCCCGTCGCGGCGCACTCATCGTCTCCTCCGGGAAAGACCTCGGCGTCTTTAAGGCAGCCGGCTGGCCCGAAGACGTGGCGAACTTCTACCGGATCGAGGACTACGAGGGCTACACCTGGCTCGCGCACAACCGTTACCCAACGAACACCCCCGGCTGGTGGGGCGGTGCACACCCGTTCAACCTCCTCGACTGGAGCGTCGTGCACAACGGCGAGATCACATCTTACGGGACCAACCGGCGCTACATCGAGAGCTTCGGCTACACCTGCACGATGTATACCGACACCGAAGTCGTCGCCTACCTGATCGACCTCCTGGTGCGGCGGCATGGGCTCGACGTCGATCTTGCGCTCCGGGCGCTCGCTCCCCCCTTCTGGGAAGAGATCGACCGGATGCCCGATGCCGGGCGGGAGTGGAACACCGCTCTCCGGCTCGCCTACGCACCCGCGATGATGAACGGGCCGTTCGCCATCGTGGCCGCGAACCCCGACATAATGGTCGGGTTCACCGACCGGAGCAAACTCCGTCCGATGGTCGCCGGCGAGTGCGGTGACCGTCTCTACATCTCAAGCGAAGAGGCGGCGATCCGGGCGATGGAGCCCAACATCGAGTCGATCACGATGCCGGCCGCAGGGGAGCCGGTGATCGGGAGGGTCGACCCGGGATGATCGGGAGCCTTCCTCCCCGGTACCGGGTCAGTGTCGACCCCGTCAGGTGCATGGAGTGCGGGCGGTGCATCGAGAACTGCTCTTACGGCGTCTTCCGGTGGGATAACGACCGGATCCTCATCAACTCCCGGAACTGCACCGCCTGCCACCGCTGCATCGCCTGCTGCCCCCGGGACGCCATTATGCTCGAAGAGCACCCCTGCGACTACCGGAGCCACCCCCTCTGGACCCGCGAGGTCCGGGAAGCGATCTACAACCAGGCCCGGACGGGAAAGATCATCCTCGCCGGGATGGGGAATGCTCTCGATTACCCGGTCATCTTCGACCGCCTGGTGCTGGACGCCTGCCAGGTCACGAACCCCAGCCTCGACCCGCTCCGCGAGCCGATCGAACTGGTGACTCACATAGGAAAGAAGCCGGCGAAGCTCGACCTCCAGCGGCGGGAGGGCGGCGACATCGAACTCCGGACACCGCTCACCCCGAACCTCCGGGTCGAGACCCCGATCCTGATCGGGCATATGAGTTACGGGGCGATCAGCCTCAACGCCCAGGTAGCGATGGCCCGGGCGGCAAAAGAGGCCGCGACGTTCATGGGCACCGGGGAGGGCGGGCTCCACTCTGCCCTCTACCCTTACCAGGACCGAGTGATCGTCCAGGTCGCCTCCGGGCGGTTCGGCGTGAACATCGACTACCTGGAGCGCGGCGCCGCTGTCGAGATCAAGATCGGCCAGGGGGCGAAGCCCGGGATCGGCGGGCACCTTCCCGGAGAGAAGGTCTGCGCGGAGATCTCCAGAACAAGGATGATCCCGGAAGGGAGCGACGCGATCAGCCCCGCGCCGCACCACGACATCTACAGCATCGAGGACCTCGCCCAGCTTGTCCGGGGCCTCAAGGAGGCGACCGGGTGGAAGAAACCGGTCTTTGTGAAGATAGCAGCCGTCCATAATGCGGCCGCGATCGCAGCCGGCATCGCCCGTTCTCAGGCAGATGCCGTCGTCATCGACGGGTTCCGCGGCGGGACGGGTGCCGCGCCGCGCGTCTTCCGCGACCACGTCGGCATACCGATCGAGGCCGCGGTCGCGAGCGTCGATGCGAAACTCCGCGACCAGGGGATCAGGAACGAGGTCTCGGTCATCGCAAGCGGGGGCATCAGGGGGAGCGCCGATGTCGCGAAGGCGATCGCCCTCGGCGCCGACGCGGTCTATATCGGGACAGCAGCCCTTGTGGCGATGGGGTGCCGGGTCTGCGGGAACTGTTACCGAGGGCTCTGCCCCTGGGGGATTGCCACCCAGCGCCCGGACCTGGTCGAGCGTCTGGACCCGGATATCGCGGCAAAGCAGGTGGCGAACCTGATCCGTGCATGGACGCTCGAACTCGCCGAACTGCTGGGCGCTGCCGGGATCAACAGCATCGAGAGCCTGCGGGGCAACCGCGACCGGCTCCGGGGGTATATGCTGGACGAGAGCCTGATGCAGGTGCTTGACGTCCGGCAGGTGGGGGCGTGAGGCCGGAGAGTGACGTGCAATCGCGGAAGAGTAGCAATCAGGAGGCATGATACCGAGAAGGGTTGCATGGAGAGATACGGCGCCCCCATCTGCCGGATGCCGGTGAGAGAGGCGGGCCTCCGCACCATCCGCACGGCCCTTGTGGGTTTCTCCGAGATCGAGGCCGGGTACGTCTTCGGTTCATTCTGCAGGGAGGATTTTGGCGACGTGGACGTAGCAGTCCTGGTCTCCAGGGCAGGATGCTCCCGGGATATAGAGTTATATAGTATCACATATACCGGCCGTGCATTCCGTCTGACCCGGGCGGATGTTTCATCGTGCGGTATGTTCCGTACGCTGTGGAAATGGTCGGGTTGGATTGGAGCCGGTCAAGGATGTGATGTATATGCAAAAAATGTTGCTGAGTGGCGGTATCCTGTTAAGCATTCTCATCGTCACGTGCGTATCCGCTGTGACGGCGGTGCCGGTGGGGCCGCCGCAGATCCCGGGAGGCCCCACCGCTTCAGGCATGGAGAATATCATCAAACCCGGGACGATTCTGACGTACGATGCGTACGTCTCCGAGATCACGACCGACCGGTACGGGGTCTCCGGCCAATCTCTTCTCGCAAGCTTTGACTGGGTTATACGGGTTGAGGAGGCGTCAGGAGGCCGTTATGCGGGTACCGCGGAGATCGTGCCACGCAGCGGTACAGTAACTGGCCAGGTGTACCAGTGGTCGTACACGGAGGGGCAGCAGAACCCGGACTGGTACGGCCCCCCGCTCTGGGTTGACCCGAGAGCCCCGGCAGAATCTGCGGGGACATACGGGAGAGGCACCTGGCAACTTCTTGGGAACCCCATAGGGTTGACAGTCCCGACCCCAATGTTTCCGGAGCAGACCGTGAACCAGATGCAGACAACGGATCCGGGGACCCTGCGGTTCATAGTGTACGACGTCGATTACGGGGTTGTCCGGATGTACTCCGAGGAGACATCAGAGTATTTCATGTCTTTCTGGCTCCGGTCCTCTGACGAAGGCCTGACCGGGCCGTTCGGAGGGATAGTCCCGTAACGCACCGGGTCATCCCGGCGCCTGCGGCGGACCGCGGATGCCCCCCGGGCGACTTCGCGAAAGGGCAGCATGCAATCTGAGATGAGGGGAGGGGGCACGGGGGATCGACCCCCTTCACGACGTCGCGACCTCGACGCACTCTTTCCGCGTCCCGATCCGGGCGAGCGCTCCGCACATCCCGGGAACGTAGGCAAGGGCTTTGCCCGAATCCACCATGATCGAGCCGAACTCGTCCATCCGGGGCGAGACGACCATGCAGGTGTCCGTGATCACCCGGGCGCCGCTGCGCTCGATGGCGACGACAAGGTCGGGGTTGTTCTTTGCGACCCCCCGGGCGGCGAAGATGTAGAAGGGTTTCGTCGTCTTCTTCCCCTTGAGGAGGTCGGCGAGTTCGCGGAGTTCGTCCGGGGAGCAATGCGGGCACCCGACCGCGACCGCCTCGACCTCGGTCTCCGCAAAGAGAGCCTCGATCTCATCCTCGCTCACCGTCACCCGGTCAAGATCACCGGTCTCAAAGGAGAAGACCCGGGCCTCCGGGGTGATCTTATCGACATGGAAGAGCGCGACCGCGCCGGTCGCCGCCATCGCCGCCCCGAGCGCCTTCAACTGGTCACGGTTCGGCCGGACCCCGGAAAAGATCGGGATCCGGTTCCCCACCTTCTTCCCGGCGACGTGGCCGATGGCGCCCCAGTGGTCGGAACGTGGACCTGCGCCGCCCTCGACCTCGACGACGACCTGCGGCCGCCGGTTCGCGACGATGTGGAGGCCGTAGTAAGGGGTCTTCCCGATGATCGCCGCCGCAAGGGCGCTCGGTCCGCCTTCCCGGTTCGTCCGGGCGCCGAGGACCGAGTTCGCGTAGGCGACCGCCGACGACTCCGACCAGGCCAGGTGCTCCCCGTACTCCGTTATGCGGAGGTAGTACGGGGTGCAGGTGCACTCGAGTTTGATCCCGAGCTTCCGGTAGGCCTCGACGACCTCCGCCTGGCGGCGGGCGAACTCCTCCTTGATCCCGAACTCCCGCCACCCCTCCTGCGGCATGCCGATGGGGTTCAAGACGGTCGGGACCGCCACCCGGGCACCGAGGCTCTGCAGCCAGGCAAGCCCCCACCTCCCGATGGTCTTATACGACGCACCGCTCACCTGGGCGCTCGTGATCGGGACAAGCCTCTCGGCCCCGTAGACATTGCCGAGCGCGACCAGGATCTCCATCATCTTCTGCCGTGTCCCGCCGAACTCCCCGGCGAGCACCTTCTCGTCATCTTCGTCCAGGTACATGAACTATGGCCACTCCGCTCTCCTGAATTCGTCCTCTCTGCCCATAACCATCGTGGCGTCGACCCCGACCTTCACGTTCGTCCCGTCTGCAAGGCGCATCGGGTCAAGAGACGACCCCCGCACCCCGGTGACGATCATGATGTCGGTATCGCCCCGGACCCTTGTGGCAATCGCGTACTCGACATCGTAGGGATCGTGGATGTCGATATCCTCGTCCACCACCACGACGTGCTTCAAGGACGTATGGGCGGCAAACGCCGCCATGATGGCGTTCTTCGCGTCGCCTTGCGTGTTCTTCCGGATCTGGACCACACCGTGGAGGTAGCCGGCGCCGCCTTTCGTGAGGAGGACATCTTTCACCGTCGTCACCTCGCTGACCGCGCGGTAGATCTTGGGCTCATACGGGGCTCCCATCAGGAGCTTGTGCTCGTCGCCGGCGGGGAGGATGCCGTGGTAGATGGGGTCCTCCTTGAGGTACATCCGGGAGAACTCGATCACCGGCTGCTGCCGCACGGGGTCGTAGGTCCCGGTGATATCGACGAACGGCCCTTCCGCAGCCATCTCCGGCCCGATGGAGCCCTCGAGGACGATCTCGGCACCGGGAACCCGGACACCGTTCTCGCACTCATGGACGGCGAGTTCCCCCCCCATCAGCTCCGCCGCGTAGGCGAGTTCCTTTCCTTCCGGTACGCGGGTGCAGGCGGCAAACGTCACGAGGGGGTGCGTCCCGACGGTGACCGCGACCGGGAGCCGTTCCCCCCGGGCAAGCGCCGCCTTGAGCAGCGTGTGGGTGTGCCTCCCCTCCACCAGGCGGGCGATAACCCTCCGGTCGTCGAGGACCATCATCCGGTGGATGGAGGCGTTCTCCACGCCGTCAAAACGGGAGAAGACCACGCCTGCCGTGAAGTAGCGCCCGGCGTCACCCGGGAAGTGCTTCATGACCGGGAGGCGGGAGAGGTCGGCGGGGATGCCGCCGCGGCACCGCCCGGCGTCCACGACGCGGCCGTTGTAGGTTGCGGCCGCGAGGTGCCGGACGAGGTCCCGCTCCCCGACGCCGAGGGCCGCCGCGAGCGCGCTCCGGTCGGCGAGCAGGTTCATCACCGCCCGGCGACCGTCGAGGTCGTGGAAGAAGAGGATCTTACCGGCCCGGCTCGCCATGCGGGGAGCCTCGTAGACGGTCGAGCAGGACCGCTCGATCTCCTCGACCCGGCCCTGCTCCCGCATCATTGCTATGAATTCACGCATCGTACCCGCTCCATCGGGACCCGAGGGAATGTTCGACCCCCAGGTGGTCGAGCACCCGGGCGACCACCATATCGACGAGGTCATCGATCGTCTCCGGGTGCTGGTAGAAGGGCGGGCTTGCGACCATCACGGTCGCGCCGGCCTCGTCGGCGGCGAGCATGTTCTTTAAATGGACCCGGGAGAGCGGCATCTCCCGGAGGAGGAGGAGGAGGGGCCGCCGCTCCTTGAGGCAGACGTCCGCCGCCCGGGCGATCAGGTTATCGGCGAGGCCGTTGCTGACCGCTGCAAGCGTCTTCATGCTGCAGGGTACGATCGCCATACCGTCGTAACGGAACGATCCGCTCGCGATATCCGCCGCGAGGTTGCTGTTCTCGGCGTATACGGCGTCGAACCCGGTAAGGTCCACGCCCTCGATCCCGGCGATCTGCCGGGCCGTGTCGGATACGACGATGTGCACCGTTGCCCGGTCGCAGAGCACCTCGAGCAGGCGGCGGGCGTATATGACCCCGCTCGCCCCGGTGACCCCGATGACAAACTCCTTCTTCATCTCTTCCCCATCAGTTATGTCACTACGAGTTTATCCTGTTTTGTCGCCCGCTTCACCCGGAGGACTTCTGTCGCCGCCTGCTCCACCACCCGCCGGTGCTCCGGGGCGGTGTAGACCCCAAGGCGCCACTGCTGCCGCCGGGTGTCGTTTAAGGTGCTGATGAGCGGCGAGACCTCCTCGATATCCACCATGGCGTGGCTGTTCCTGACCCGGACCTCCATCGAGAGCGCCCGCGGGAGCGGCGGGATATCCACGAGGACCTCCGCCGCCGGGACGCCGGCGGTCTCGGCGATGGCGAGGGCAAGGTCCCGCCCCCGGGCGGGCCCGGGGTCCTGCCGGAGGGCTGCGGCGTTGACCCGGTCTTCGCCGACGTAGAGCGCCCGCTTGTAGAGGTCCCGGGCGTAGACCCGGTTGGCAAGGTCGCACGGGCGTCCGTGCCCGGGACGTTCAGCACCTCTTCCCGGAGGGCGTGGACGAACATGCTCGTCGCGATCCGGCTCACGTGGTGGAAGTAGACCGCCGGGCGCATCAGCGTCCGGGCGATGAGGAGCGATTCGGCGGCGTTGATACCGCTTTCGCGCAGCGCGATGCCCGATTCGGCGAGGACCGAGCACCGGATCAGCCGGTGCGCGTCGACCGTCCCGTAGGGCACGCCGGTGTAGTGGGCGTCCCGCATCAGGTAGTCCATCCGGTCGACGTCGAGGCTCCCGTGGATGATGCTTGCGAAGCGGTGCTTGCCTGCGACGACGGCGCAGACCTCAGCGGGATCGATCCCCTCCGCCTCGAGGATGTCGGCGATCGCTCCCTCCCTGACGAGACAGTCGATCTGGTGGTGGCCTCGCCCGACGAACTCCTCCATCACCGGTTCGGTGACGTGGGAGAACGGCCCGTGGCCGATGTCGTGGAGGAGGGCGGCCGTCGTGACGAGTTTCGTCTCGCCGTCGTCAAGCCCGAGCTCCCGGCACATGAGGCCGGCAAGGTGCATCGTCCCGAGCGAGTGCTCAAACCGGGTGTGGTTTGCGCCCGGGTAGACGAGGTTTGCAAACCCGAGCTGGGTGACGTGGCGGAGCCGCTGGACGACTCCCGAGTCGAGCAGCCTGAGCACCGGTTCGTCCGCCTCGACGTAGCCGTGCACCGGATCCTTGATGATCTTCATCAGTTCAATTAAGAATCTTTGGAGAGAAGTGATAAAGGTATTTGAGAGCGCGTCGATTGCAAAGTAGTTGCGCTCGCACGGATCTCGGTTCCTCTATCGGGCCTGTGGCGCTCGTGCGGCGGTCCGGGACGTTCCGCAGTGAAAGACAGGGCAGGTCAATGTTCGGATGGATGAGGCTACGCGGGCAGCGCTGGAAAAGATCAAAAGTGCCTGTGGGTTCTCTGACGATGCAGAATATCCGTATTAGAATCCATAGAGATCAGCGACGCTGCGCTCGCAGAAACGCCTTGCTGGTTTGTAGATCTGCTCAATATTTTTGAAGAACTCTATGTCCCACTCATGCTCATTTTGCGCAACCCGCCCCTTGAAAACGCCTCCTGCAATCTTTTCCAATCCTTTTTCAATGTAGACCGCGGCAGGCTGATCTTCCTTTATGCCATGTTGGATTAGAGTGCTTAAACGCTGGAATTCCATCGAGACCGACTGAATCAGGTAATGTTCATTCTGGTTTTCCTTAACAAAAACAAAAATGTGAATTGAACTCTCATCCATCAGCAGATCGCTAAGCTTGATATCTCTTATGGGCCCATCTTCCATTCCGGGATCTAATCTATCACAGTAATCTTCGGAAATTTTGGTGTTCAGGTAGTCGTTTGCCCGTAAATAATCCCTTAGTGCAAGAAGATCCTCCTTCCGCGACTGCTGAAACGAACCGTATATTGCGACATTAGTGTTTTCCTTGAAATGCCTGTATAATTGAACCCTATCTGCGATTTCATCGGGCTTCAGCACTCTATGGCTCATTTGACAGGTTTTTGTCTGCGTGATAAATAATGGTATAGGTTGCCATCATGCAACTGGTGCATCTGGAAACATTGATATAAGTTACGATAATAGAACTATTCTTGATGGAGGTACCAGCATGGATCGGACTACTGTGGAGGCTTACTTAAGCCGGGTGCCTGTTGAAATTCGTGAATCCGTGATGGAACTATCGACGGATGCTAAATGGGCTGTATACATAGCGCTTACCCTCGAGGAGGAGATGTACTTCAACGAGCTCAAGGATACCTTTGGAGCGAATCCACGTGAAATGGACCGTATTCTGAAGTCTCTGGTTGACGGGGGTCTCGTCGCGAAAAAGGTGAGAACACTGGAGGATATCGGCGATCGGAGGAAGGTGTATTACAGATCGACAGATTATGGAAAGAAGGTGTTAAGTGCCCTGTGCGATGTAGCGCTTCCTCCTGAGAGTCTGATCAAGCAGTATAAACCCACTTCAAGCGAGAGAGGAGACTGCTGGACTATGTACCCGGGAACTGTGAAAGGAAGTAGTGAAACCGATCCAGAGAACTGGAAGTTTGACCAGACACCCCCCCGAAGGGACGCCTTTAATACGAGACCAACAATTGCCGGCGCAAAACAGGCGGAGACTAAGGTGTGAGTTCACCATGGCTGCAGAAGACCCGGGGCAAGCGTTGAACCTTGAGATCGTAATGGATCCTGAGTTCAGGACGGTTCACGTTGATGGTGCTATCGTAATGTTAAACCCGAATTTCGGCCAGTTGGCACTGGCATACGATCAACCTGAATTCAAAGTCCGTCCGAATGGCGAGATTTACACAGATAAAATTCAAAAGAGAGTAGTAATTGATGCAAGATTATCGCCCGAAGCATTTAGAGCGCTTGCCTACACTATGATGGAGCATGTACAGCAATATGATGAGTGGCTCAAGCAGCAGAAATAATCCGGTGTCCTTGGTTTAGGGGGCAACTCCTTTTCCCACTACGATCCGATCCTAACTGTATGTAAACCGAAGCCCCCACGGCTATAGCCCTGATGGTCACTACCTGTATCATGTCTGCAGTTCCCTTTTCTCTCCCGACTTTAACTGCTCCCCCGGCTCCTGGTACATCTGAACCTCGTAGATGGTCGCCCCCCATGGCCGGCACTGTGACGCCGGCCGGGAATCATGTTGGGTTGGGGAGGCGGTACTGCCCGAGGGCTATTGCGATCACCGGGAGGCTGCGTGCCGGGACGAGGAAGGGAGAGCGAGATTCTTGTAGATGGCCCGGAACCCGGAGATCGAGAGCCTCAACACTCAACCCCCGACCCGGCCTCACATGCGCCCTCGCCCCGGCAGAATGAAACTGTTAACCCCCCGGACACCCCACATACAATGATATTCACCCATGATCACCTTCCTCTCGGGCGGAACCGGAACGCCCGCGCTCATCCGGGGCGCCCGGCAGATCCTCTACGACAGTGAGATTGCCGTGATCGCGAACACCGCCGAGGACCTCTGGGTCTCGGGGAGCCACGCCGCCCCCGACATCGATGCCGCCGTCTTCCTCTTCGCCGGGATCCTTGACACAAACCGCGGGTGGGGGATCAAGGGGGACACCTACGCCACCCATAACTACCTCCCGAAGGTGGCGGGCAGCGAACCCTTCCCCGTCGGCGACCGCGCCCGGGCGGTCCAGATCGCCCGGGCGGCCCTCCTGAAGGAGGGAAAGACCCTGACGGAGGCGGTCGAGATCCAGTGCCGGGCGCTCA
>JAGVUK010000032.1 GCA_019136335.1 Methanomicrobiales archaeon | reverse complement strand
TCTCTCTCCTGCTGTAACCTCTCGACGTTCGCCCGAAACCTGTCAAAGAATGCCATGTAGCCGTATCCCCGGAATGCTCAGCCGGAACGCCCTGTCCGGGCGGTTATCTCTGAAATCAGAGTATATTTTCTATCCGTACCGGATAAATCTTCCATCCCGCGCCCGGCGGCGGGCCGCGCTGCGATCGGCGCCCGTCCGGTCCTGCCGGCGATGCCCCCCGCACACCTCCGCATCGATCTGGCTAAGAATTATATGGTAACAACCTCTCAAACCAGGGCTATGTTAGAGGTAACACTTGATATCACCAGGTTGCCGGGCGTCGTGCAGGAACTCGCGCCGGGTATGGACGAGCTCGTCTCCCGGATCTACTCCTGGTACGTCGAACCCGGGCACCTGGTCTTCCCGGATACCATGCGGGCGTGGGTGCGCGAGAAGTACGGGGATATCGAGGCGCAACAGATCGTCCGGGTGACCAATAACCAGACCGGCGAGAGCACGCTCTTCAACTCTGTCCGGGCACGCCGCCCGGTGCTGACGCCCCGCGCCGAGGAGACGCGGGACCTGCGGGCGCTTGCAGAGGGAGGGCCGTTTGCCAACCCCCTCGAGGAGACGCCGGCCGACACGTTCGGGCGGATCGACGGCGACCACTGGATCACGGCAAGCAACATAGCGAAATACGATTACCTCCACGCCGTCATCATCGCGAAGGAGAAGAACCCCTCCATCATCACGGAACCGCAGGTGGCCGATATGGTCAGCGTGGCCATCCGGTGGTGCCAGGAGGCGCACCGCGCCGATCCCCGGGCAGTCTACCCTTTTCTTGTCTGGAACTATCTCTGGCGGGCGGGCGCGAGCATCGTGCACAACCATGCCCAGATCCTGCTCACCCACCGCCCCTATGCCGCCCCGGCACGGATCGAGCGGGTCAGGGAGGAGTACCGGTGCCGCTACGGGAGCGAGTATTACGACGACCTCTTCTCGGCCCACGTCGCCATCGGTCTCGGGCTCGTCTACCGGGGCGCCCGGATCATGGCGCACCTCACCCCGAGGAAAGAGCACGAAGTCGCGATCCTCACGGAGTCGCCGCACGATCTCGCCCCGGCTCTCGCAAAAGTGCTTGAGTGTTACCGCAACATCGGGGTGCAGAGTTATAACGCGGCGGTGTACATGTCGCCGCTCGGGGAAGAGGGCTATTACGCCGCGTGGGTGGTTGACCGGGGCGACCTTCACTCCCGGACGTCGGACATCGGAGGGATGGAGCTCTACGCGGGGACGCCCGTCGTCACGTCGGACCCGTTCCGCCTGATGGAGCACCTTACAGCCGTCATGCTGCCATGAGGGGGCGGTCAGCAGAGGAGCGTCTCGTGCTTTGCGACCTTCCGGTACGAGTCCTCCATCCGCTCTGCAACGCGGCTCCAGGGAAACTCTTTCTTCACTTTGCCAAGCCCCTCCCGGCCCATCGAGAGCGATCGCTTCGGGGAGTCCGCCGCAAGAGAGAGCCCTTCGGCGATCGAGTCCGGATGCGGCCGCACCTTGACCCCGTCGGTTCCGTGCTCGATGTTCTCGGCAAGCCCGCCGACGTCGGAGGCGACGACGCACCGCCCGGCGCTCCACGCCTCGAGGAGCACAAGGCCGAACGGCTCGTTTCTGCTCGGGATGGCAACGATATCGCTTGCGTTGAGGAGCGGTACGTAGTCGGCATCGTCCAGCCGCCCGAGGAAACGGACGGGGAGCGACCGGGCCCGGGCCTCGAGGCCCCGGCGCATCTGGCCGTCGCCGACAAACACAAACTGGCCGTCGGGGTGCTCCCGGAGAAGGCGGGGAGCTGCATCCACGAGCATATCGGGGCCTTTCTGCCATGCAAGCCTCCCGACGAAGAGGATCAGCGGGGCGTCGGGGTCAAAGCCGTAGCGCCGTTTCACCGCCTCCGGATCGACGTCCGCCTGGTAGAGGCCGGGGACGATGCCGTTATGGACGACGTCGATCTTTTCGTCCGGTATGTCGTAGAGGTTCATGGCCTCCCGGCGGAGGGTCGAGGAGACCGCCGTCACGCGTTTTGCAATCGAACCGCCACGGCGCTCTATCCCGGAGATCTCGGGAAACGGCCATCTTTCGCTGTACCTGTTCCCGCTCCTTCCGAACTCCGTCGAGTGGTAGGTGAAGACGGTCTCTCGCTCCCGGAACCTGTTGAGCGCCTCGACCACGTGCCAGTCGTGAAAGTGCAGAAGATCGAACGACGGTGTATCGAACTCGCCAAACCGGTCGATCATCTTCCTGCTCATATCGGAACAGTACCGGACGATGTCCTCTCCCGCCGGCTGGCAGTAGTGGTACCGGACACCGTTGATCTCCGCGTCTCTTCCCTCTCCCCGGGTGAAGAAATGAACTTCGTGGCGCTGTGCCAGCGTCTCGGCGAGATTGGTCGCCGCGTTCGCGAGCCCGCCGACCTTCTCCGCGTACAGTGATTCCCAGCAAAAAAATGCTATTTTCAGGTGTTCCATAGTTTTCCTCTTCGTAGATTGCCCGGACCTCGCCGATCCGTGCACGAGGTCCGGAATTCAGGACCGGGCGGCCGAGACCGTTTTCTTCCCGGACCGGATGCCCCCGCCGGCATCCGGGTGGTGATGCGGGGTCGGCCGACCCCGGGCCGCCGCGCTACATACCCGCTCAAAGTTGATATATTTTTGGTTTTTTTGAAAATTGCCTGATACGGGGCGTTTTCGCGGTCCGGTTTGGGATATGCCGGGTGCCGGGTCAGGAAGAGAGGGATTCTTTCAGGCGTTCCTCGATGCGATCACCGTGCGAGCCCATCCAGTAGAGTTTCCGGCAGACGGGGCACCACGAGAACTCCCTCCCCCGGTCTGATCGCGGTGCGTAGTGCGCCTCCCGGACCTCACGAGCGGTGGCGGGTCGCAGGCGCGTATTGCAGATCGAGCAGCGGCTCATCCGGATCCGGGGTTCGATGAGCCCGAGGGCGGCGACCTGCCGGATCTGGTCCATGATCTCTTCGGATGCGATGTAGACTGCCTGTGCACCGCCCCGCCGTGCAAGTTCACGGTCCCGGGTCAGGAGGACCCGGTTGTCCTGTGCGGCGATCTCGAGGAGGAGTGTGTCCTCCCGGGTCCTGCCCGGGGCGAGGCTGTTTGCGCTCATCGTGTCGTAGCCCATGAACCGGAGGTAGCGGGTGAGCGTCCCGAGCATCCGGTCGGCGAGGAACCTCCGCTGTTCAGTCGATCTTCGAGACATACTCGATGCGCCCGCCGCACTCCGTGCAGGTATGATCATCGAGCCCCCGTATCCTGACCGCGTAGCCCGACCGCTCGATGGCAAGGCTGCCGCAGGTGGGGCAGTAGGTGCTCTCGTAGGGGTGGCCCCCGACGTTGCCGAGGTACGGGTAGTGGAGCCCGAGTTCTTTTGCACGCTCGTAGATCTTCTCAAGTGTCCTGATCGCAGTCGGTCTCACCTCCAGCATCCTGTAGTCGGGGTGGAACCGGGTGAAGTGCATCGGGGTGTCCGGCCCGAGGGTATCGAGCACCCACCGGATGAGTGTCTCCATCTCGTCCATCGAGTCGTTCTGCCCCGGGATGACCAGCGTGACCGTCTCGACGTGCATCCCGAGCTCCTTTGCAAGCGCCGTCGCGTCGAGGACCGGCTGCAGCCGCCCCCCGCAGACCTTCCGGTAGAAGGTGTCGGAGAACGATTTGATGTCGACGCGGAAGGCGTTGAGCATGGGTGAGAGCTCGCGGAGCCCAACTTCTGTAATATAGCCGTTCGTGACGTAGACGGTCCCGAGGCCTTTTTCGCGCGCCAGCGTCCCCATCGCAAGCGGGTACTCGTGCCAGATGGTGGGTTCGTTGTAGGTCCAGGCGATGCTCGCACAGCCCGACCTGATCGCCCGTTCCACGCCCTGCTCCGGGGCGAGGTCCCGGAGCGCCTCCATCTCCAGCGTCTGCTGGGAGATGTGCCAGTTCTGGCAGTGCTCGCAGTGGAAGTTGCACCCGATGGTCCCGAGGGAGTAGGAGAGCGTTCCGGGCAGGAAGTGGTAGAGTGGTTTCTTCTCGATGGGGTCGACCGCTTCGGCGATGATTTTGCCGAAGGTGGCGGCGTAAAGCGTGCCGCCGCGGTTGATGCGAACGCCGCAGACTCCCTGTTTGCCGTCCCGTATGGTGCACCGGTGGGAACAGAGCGAACAGCGGACGGTGTTCTCCTCGAGTTTCCGGTAGAGTCGCGCCTCGTGCATATGGCCACCGCATGAGGATGAGGGGGCGCATGGTATTAATCACTGCGGTGCCGGGCTACCGCTTGTCGCGCTCCTCATCGTCGTACTCGATGATGAGCGCTCCGCGATACCCGCAACGCTTGCACCGGTAGATCTTGCCGGTACAGCCTCCTGCGATCTCCCAGACCTCTGTTGCGTTGCATACGGGGCAGTGCAGCCTGTTCACGACAGGTATATGAGCGGTATCAGGGATAATAGTAGGGTGAAATGAAGAAGATTGTGATATCTCTGGGCGGCTCGGTTCTGGTCCCTTCGCTTGAATCGAACAATATAAGCCGCTACGTCTCTGTCCTCTCCAGGCTCGCCGGGAAATGCGGGATTTTTATCGTCGTCGGCGGCGGTGGGGAGGCGCGCCGGTACATCCAGGTTGCCCGCGAGCTCGGTGCCGGTGAGGCGACGGCGGATGAGCTCGGGATCCTGGTGACCCGGCTGAACGCGCGTCTCCTGGTGGCCGGACTCGGGGATGCGGCCTACCCGCGCGTTGCCGAGAACTACACGGAGGCGCGGGAGTTCGCACAGACGGGAAAGATCGTCGTCATGGGCGGCATCACCCCCGCGCAGACGACCGACGCGGTATCTGCGGTCCTCGCCGAGAGCGTCGGCGCCGACCTCCTCATCAACGCCACGTCGGTCAACGGGATCTACAGCGCCGACCCGAAGAAGGACGCCGCCGCGGTGAGGTATGAGCGCCTCACGCCGCAGGAGCTCCTCGATATCATCACCCGGGGGAGGATGGATGCGGGTGCGAACAATGTGCTTGACATCGTGGCCGGGAAGGTCGTCGAACGGTCCGGGATCCCGCTCCTGGTGCTTGACGGCCGCGACCCGGAGAACCTCTACCGGGCGATCGTGGAGGGGACTTTTGTCGGCACCATCGTGAGCGAAGAGCACGTAAACCCCCTGCCGGCCTGATCCCTCTATCGGTAACTATTTTTGCCTGCTTCTCTAACATATAGTGGTACGGGGCAGTAGGGTAGCCTGGTCCATCCTAGAGCGTTTGGGACGCTTTGACGGCAGTTCGAATCTGCCCTGCCCCATCCGTATGAACCGCGAGACTGCCTGCGAGGCGTACCGCCGTCTTCTTGCCGAGTACCCCGTCGTCGGCGGCAGACGTCATTTCATCGACTTCAAAAACCCTTTTGAGGCGCTGGTCCTCACGATCCTCTCCGCGCAGACGACGGACCGCGCCGTCAACGCCGTCCGTGACGCCCTCTTTTCCCGTTACCCGACGCCGGAGGCGCTTGCCCGCGCGGAGCCCGAGGAGGTGGAGCCGCTCATCAGGAGCATCGGGTTCCACCGCGCGAAGTCCCGTTATATCGTCGAGACGGCGAGGAGGCTTGTCGCCGACTTCGGCGGGGAGGTCCCGCGGACGATGGAGGAACTCCGGTCGCTCCCGGGGGTGGGGAGGAAGACCGCGAACATCGTCCTCTCCCACGCGTTCGGGGTCAACGTCGGTATCGCCGTCGACACTCACGTCCGCCGGGTCTCAAAGAGGATAGGATTCACCGGGAGCACGAACCCCGATATCATCGAGCGCGACCTCATGGCCCTCTTCCCGCGAGAGGTCTGGCGGGACATCAACTACCTCCTGATCCGCCACGGGCGTGCTGTCTGCACGGCCGAGAACCCGAAGCACGAGCGGTGTGTCGTCGCGGACCTCTGCCGGTACTACCGGGAGATCCAGGGCGGGGAGGAGTGAGGGAGGGATGGGAACCCTTATCCGTTTACCTGTACCCTCTCCTGTAATATGCGCCGGGAGCCGGACCGAGGCGACGATGGCGCCGGGGGGTCATCCGGTAGCGGGAGGGCGGGCGCCGGCCGGCGGGGGGAATTCCGGGTCCGGTCTGTCCCCACAGGGATGGGGAACACTCGGTAGAGCACGTCCCTGGTAAGGACGAGGTCGATTCATCCCCACGTACATGGGGAACGCACCGTGCATGCGGTCGCGGTCGAGGATGACTATGGTTCATCCCCACGTACATGGGGAACGCTCTTCCCTTTTATTCCAGGAGGGTGAAAGGTTACTTCCATCCGCCCGGACTGAGGAGCAGAAGGCCGGCATGAGACCTCAGGGTCTCACCGAACGCCATCATCACTCCGGGTTGTCGAACGAACCACATTCGATACCAGCATCTCTATCGTCTGCGCTAATAACACCATCCGTTCCTCCCCGTTGCAGGGAGAGGAACGACATCAGCCGTACGTCGTCAAACTCCACCGGCGGCATGGGGGCTGGATCCACGACAGTTTTGAGAGTGAGGCTCTTCATGGGCGGGGATGCCCGGCCGGCTCCCGGGGATTTCCGAAAGTTCACCCCGCGTGCGGTTTGCGACTCCCCCTCCATGCACCTGAATATTTATGCAACACAACATGGGTTGCCGAAGGCTATCTCCCGGGGCACAGCAACTGACAGATTTTCACTCACACTCCGCGCGGTTCTTGCTTATATCATCTCATATCTATCTATTTTTATGCGAGAGGCGCCGGCGCTTAATGCCAAAACGACGGCATCTCAGCACAGGAAAGCGGCATGGAAGAGATCACCCAGGAATTACCTGACCATATCCCGGGCGCGATGGCAAAGATCGCCCGGGAGAAGTTGTTTGCTGAAGATAAAGTCAGATTGATAGCATCACACGGTGAGGGAACAGAATGCAAAGCATAGACAGGAAAGATGGCAGCCCACGGGATGAAACGTACGCCAATATCGATTCACACGGGACTGCCGATAACACTTCTCCGCCCAGAGTGATAAGACCATCTACTGAGGAAGAACGCGCCAGCACTGTCCCGCTCTTCCTCATCCCGCGGGCGGTGGCGGATGTAATCCGGCGGTATGGAAGGGCTGTGCGGGAGATCCATGTACGGAGGACCAGGAACCACCACTACGCCGTCGAAGTCGAGCGGGGGCGCCCATGATGCCTGAGCCAGGCACCCTTGCCGGCACATCGGCCGGCGGGCTCATCGTCCATGTCGAGGGGGAACGCTGCCGGATATCGCCCGCTGATGTCCGGGCGCTCATCTTCTTTGGCCGGCCGGCCCCGGTCGTCCGGGAGCGGGTGCGGCGGGGAAGCGGCACCATCACGGGGGAGGTGACGATCGAGGGATATGCGGCGCTAAACGCCGCGGGGAAAGCGGTGGTGATCCGGACCCGGGAGGGTGCCTGGACCGTCCCGCTCGCCTCCCTCCGGCGGGTCGCCTGCGGAGAGGCGACAAGCGCCCCCCTCTTTTCGGAGGTGGAGGTATGAGCGAGATCCTCCAGACAGCAGAGATCCTCGCCCCCGGCAGCGTGGTCGAGGTCCGGGCGCTCGCCGACGGCGTGACGCACTCCGGCTACTTCGACGATTACGAGCGCCTCGCCCGGGCCGTAGAGGCCCTCGACGCCGATCCCTCGGTCGCCGGGATCTACGTCACCTTAAACACCCCGAACCCCGCCCTCCTCGCCCGGCGGGCGAACCGGATCAAGATGCGCCTCTCGCGGAAGGATGCGACGACCGCTGATGCCGACATCATCCGCCGGCGCTGGTTCCCAATCGACATCGACCCGGTGCGGCCGAGCGGGGTCTCGTCGACGGATGAAGAGCACGATGCACCCATCCGGGCGGATTCGGGCAATGGCGCCCACCTGTTATACCGGATCGATCTCCCGAACGACGAGGTAGCCACATCGCTCGTGAAGGGGGCGCTCGCAACCCTCGATGCCCTCTTCTCAAACGATGTGATCACCGTCGATACCGCGAACTATAACGCCGCCCGGATCTGGAAGCTCTACGGGACGCTCTCAAGAAAGGGCGACTCAACAGAGGAGCGCCCCCACCGGCGGGCGAAGGTCCTCAAGGTCCCAGAAGAGATCGAGATCGTCCCGATAGATCGGCTCCAGTACCTCGCCGGGCTCCTCCCCCGGGAAGAACCATCACAGCCGAAGAAGGGTTCTCGAAGGATCGACCTTGCCGCCTGGCTCCTCGATCACGGTATCGCCGTCCGG
>JAGVUK010000319.1 GCA_019136335.1 Methanomicrobiales archaeon | reverse complement strand
CTCAAGCCTCCTCACCCTCGAACTCCTAAAACGCCCGGGAATGGATGAGGAGAAGGTGCAGACGCACTGTATCTTCACCACCCACACCCCGGTGGCGGTGGCGTTCGAGACGTTTCCGCGGGATATGGCGCTCCGCCTGCTGGCGGGCGAGATCCCGCCGTCCCTGCTCGGCGAGTACATCGGCGAGGACGGGCTTGCGCTCGCGACCCTCGCGTTCCGCCTGAGCAGGTACGTCAACGGCGTGACGACGGCGCACATGAACTTCTCACGGCGGCTCTTTCCCGGGTTCCACATCAGGGCGGTGACGAACGGCGTCCACCCGCACACCTGGACGTCAGGGCCGTTCCGGGACCTCTACGACCGCTACATCGCAGGCTGGGCGCAGGAGCCGGAACTGCTCGTCAGGGTCGACGAGATCCCGCACGAGGATATCAGGCACGCTCACCAGCAGGCGAAGCAGGCTCTGGTGGACTATGTCAGGGAGAAGAACGGTGTGGACCTGGACCCCCGGGTCCTCACAATCGGGTTCGCCCGCCGGGCGGCAGCCTACAAGCGGGCAACCCTGCTCTTCTCGGACCTTGATAAACTGCGGGAGGCCGGCAGGCAGGGAGCGATCCAGCTCGTCTTTTCCGGAAAGGCCCATCCGGCGGACGCAGTCGGCAAACAGGAGATCCGCGAGGTCCACAACGCCATGCGCGACCTTGAGGGTGAGGTGACGGGTGTCTACCTCGAGAACTACACGATGGACCTTGCAGCCTTGATGACCGCCGGGGTGGACGTCTGGCTGAACACGCCGCTGCCGCCCTACGAGGCGAGCGGCACGAGCGGTATGAAGGCCGCCTTGAACGGGGTGGTCAACTTCAGCGTCCTTGACGGGTGGTGGATCGAGGGCTGGATCGAAGGAACGACAGGGTGGGCGATCGGTCCCGGACCGGGTGCGCCGGTGAGCGAGGCCGATCGGCGGAGGCGGGAACTCCAGGACCTCTACAGCAAACTCGAGTACCTGATCATCCCCACCTACTACCTCCGGAAGGATGAGTGGGCGACGATCATGCGGAGCTCGATCGCGAAGATCGCCTACTACTTCAACACCCACCGCATGATGCGGCGCTATGCGACGGAGGCGTATCTGTAAGAAGACCCGGGCGGGAGGGTGGCGGAGTCTCCCGCCCGGGCGGCCTGTAACGCAAATGTTACGCCGCCTCCAGTATTGTTACAGGTTTGTAACAACGATTGCTCCCATGTAACAAATATGTAACATTTAAATTCTGGCCCGGAAAACACTCTTGCATGTCCAGGGTCGTCCGGATCGATGAAGAGGCGCTGGAGGTCGCTCTGCAGTACGGGAAGAACCTCTCTCTTGGTATCATGATGATGGAAGAATTGCTCAGGAAGCAGGAGAAGGCGAAACGCGACTACACCGCCATCGAGGAGATGGTCCGCCGGACCATCCGGGAAGAACTCGAGGTGCTGACCTCCCGGTACTGATTCACCCCCGCCCCGATAGGACAGTGAGCCCACGGATCCAGTCGAGCGGGGCATCGGCAAACTCCGCGGGGGTCATGCGCCACTCCCAGTTCCCGTCGGAGGTCGACGGATAGTTCATCCTTGCCTCCGCGCCGAGCCCAAGGACATCCTGCATGGGGATGATGCTCGCCCGGGCAACCGACGTCATCGCGAGGCGGACGAGGTCCCGGTGGACCTCGCCCGCCCCCACCTCCCTCCCGACGTAGGCAAAGAACCGCTGTTTATCCTCCTCCGACGCCTCCTCCTCAAACCACCCCCGGGCCGTGTTGTTGTCGTGCGTCCCCGTGTAGCATATGAGGTTTGGAACGTAGTTGTGGGGGGCATGAGCGCTTTCCGGAAGCCCTTCCCCGAACGCGAAGAGCAGGATCTTCATCCCCGGAAACCCGAACCGGTCGAGAAGCCCCTGGACGGCAGGGGTGTTCGCCCCCAGGTCCTCGGCGACGATGGCAAAGCAGGGGAGCCTCCGGGCGAGCGCCTCAAAGAAGTCGGCACCCGGCCCGTCGACCCAGGTGCCGCGCTCGGCCGTCGCATCACCCGCCGGGACCTCGTAGTAGTCCGCGAACGCCCGGAAGTGGTCGATCCGGAAGAGGTCGTAGAGTTCGCCGGAGCGGGCGATCCGGCGCACCCACCAGTCGTAGCCCTGCGCCTGAAGCGCGGCCCAGTCGTAGACCGGGTTTCCCCAGAGCTGCCCGGTGCTGCTGAAGATATCCGGGGGCACCCCGGCGACAACGGTCGGGCGGAGGTTCCCGTCCAGTTTGAAGATCCCCGGGTTTGCCCAGACATCGGCGCTCTCGTAGGCGACGTAGATCGGTATGTCGCCGATGACCTGAACCCCGCGGTCGGTGCAGTGCCGGCGGAGGGCCGACCACTGCCGGTCCGCGAGATACTGGAAGAACATCTCCTTCCCGATCCGGTCGGTGAGGCGCTCACGCATCTCCTCGAGGGCCTCCGGCAGCCGGGTCCTGACCTCCTCGGGCCACCGGTTCCAGGGGAGATCGTGGTAGTGGTCCGTGAGCGCGGTAAAGAGGGCGTGGTCGTCGAGCCACCACGCCGCCCGGGTGCAGAACGACTCGTAATCGCTCTCCGGCTCCGACTCACAGAACCGCCGGTGGGCAAGCCCGAGAAGCCGTTCCCGGTACCAGGCGACCGCCTCAAAGGCGACCCGGTCCTCCGGGAGGTCGGGATGCGGCTCCAGGTCTTCGGGGTCGATGAACCCGTCCCGGGCGAGGAGCTCGGGGCTGATGAGGAGGGTGTTGAGGGCGAACGCCGACGGGCTCGAGTAGGGGGAGTTGCCGTAACGGGCCCGGGTCGGGTTGAGCGGCAGGATCTGCCAGTAGTGCTGCCGGGCCCGCTCAAGCGCCTCGACGAACCGGTATGCCGCCGGGCCGAAGTCCCCGATGCCGTACGCCGACGGCAGCGAGGTGACGTGAAGGAGTATGCCGTTTCCCCGTGTATGGATCATCCTCTATCTCTCCCGATGAACGGGCCGAACCTTTGGGGCGCATCCTCATATAGTCTCGTCTCGGGGGTCCGCGCCCCTCCGGCCCGCCCGGGAGGGGCAGGGTCAACCAGGTTCCCCGCATACCGGGGGCCGAAGAGGAGGTGATGAGACGGGGTTACCGACCGGCGTGACCGCATCCCGTGTCCTGGAGACGATAGGCATGGTGATGCAGGGTCAGGGCACCGGTGTTCGCCCCTCCGCCGCCATCTTCGCGAGATACGCCTCGCGCCGCGCCACGTAGATGCCCGTCTGCTTCCCGAAGGGCACGTACTCGGCGACAGCCCTCCCCTCTTCCGCGAGCCGGCGCTTGGTCTCGTCCGCAATCCCCATCAGGAACGCGAACTCGACCGTCCCGGCCGGGGGCTCTACCAGCCACGCGACCAGGTCGGGGTCGTGGGTGGCGGCCGAGAACGGCACGCCCCGGTCGAGGAGTTCCGATGCAAGCGCCCGGAACCGGCGCCGGATATCGGTGAGATCGTCCGTATCCGCCGGGTAGGCTCCCTTCACCAGGCGGGGCTTGATGCCGTGGCGGACGATGCGGTCGAGGTCGCCGGTGGTGCGGTCAAGGGAGGTCTGGAGTGCGAGGGTCACGGGCAACCCCTGCCGGGCGCAGGCGACGGCGGCCTCCACCGTCGTCTCCACAAGCCCCCGCCCCTCCATATCCACCTCGAACCCGACGCCGTGCGCACGGGCCTCCTCGCAGAGCCGGAGCAGGGAGTCGCGGGCGGCCTCCCGGTCGAACGACGCACCAAATGCAGTCATCTTCACCGTGAGCGACGCGTCCAGGTGGTGCTCGCCGATCGCGGCTATCGCGGCCGAAGAGCACTCCCGGTTCTCCCGGGCCTGCTCCTCGCTCCGGGCATACTCGCCGAGGACGTCGAGGATACACCTGATGCCCCGGGCGTTCTGCGCCCTGCACCGCTGGACCGCCGCATCGAGGTCGGGCAGTGTCCATCGCTCAGCCCTGCCGGAAGTCCTCAGAACCACTGTATCCGCTCCGGCCCTACGGTCTCCTTGCGAGCAGCCACACGCGCCCGACCAGCCCCCGGCCCGCGGCCTTCTCCCAGAGGCCGAGGGCCTGCCGGGCGTCGTCGCAGGCCTCCTCCCCGATTAACCCGATAATGCTGTCCCGGCCCTGCCGCAACGATTCGCGGAGCTCCCGGACCCACAGGGCCGGGTCGCCCGGAACCTCCCCCCGCCCGGTGACAGCAAACCCATTCCGTTCGAGGATGTTAGCGTAGCTCTCGACCGTCTCAAGGTGCGGGAAGATCCTGAAGGTCTCCGGGGTGTGCCACTCATCGTCGCTCATCGGTCCGGTCTGGACCCAGTCGGTGAAGGCGAGGACGCCCCCGGGCTTCAAGACCCGGTAGATCTCGCCGACCATCCGGTCTCTGTCGACGACGTAGCACCAGGCGTCCTCGCCCCAGACGACGTCGAAGATCCCGTCGTGAAACGACATCTCGATGGCGTTCCCCTGCTGGAAGTCGACCTTGGCGGCGAGGCCGGCCGCCTCTGTCCTCCGGACCGCCTCCTCGACGACCTGCGGCACCGGAACGAGCCCGATCACCGTCGCGCCGTACTTCCGGCTAAGCCGCCGGGCCGCTCCCCCGGCCCCGGGGAGGAGGGCGAGCACCCGGCTCCCCGTTCCGATCCCCGCCCTCTCCGCGAGGTCTCCGGTCTCGCATTCCATCTCCTCGCCCGCGAGCATCTCCCAGATGAGCCCGACCGGCCCCCCGTAGACCCGCTCGACAACGCCGGCGTGGACATCCATCATAGTCATCCACTTCCGGCGCACGATATCGCCCATAGACCCTCACCGTGCCGCCGCGGGCACCTCCTCCCGCAGGGTGAAGAGGTCGCGGAGCGTGTCCCTGATGCAGGCCTCGAAGATATCCCGGACGTGGGTGTGGGCGATCTCGAGCCAGTCCGCGACCCCGTCCGGCGGGACGTTCTGGCCTTCGGCAAGGAAGTAGTCGATGTTCAGGAGGAACGCATTGTTCTCCGTCGACTCCGGCACGGCGTCGGTCAGTTCCACCCGGCAGTTGTCCCGGTTGTCGTGGAACGCGAACTCGCACCCGGTGATGAACCCTTCAGGAACCCGCGGGAGTTCCGGCGGGAGGGTCGGGTAGAAGGCGAAGTAGTCCGAGAGCGTCACCTCCCGCTCCGGTATCTCGATGAGGTTGACGTAGCGGAGGTTCATGGTCCCGATGGCATCGATCCCGATGACGTCGCGGACCCGGTTAAAGACACTCATGATCCGCTCCGAGAAGGCTTCCCAGTGGACGTAGGGCTTCTGGCAGCTCACCGTGAGAAGGCGGGGGCCGACCTGGACGGCACAGCCCTCGTCTTCGGCAAGGAATATCGACCGTTCGGTGACGAACAGTTCCTCGCGGAGCCCTTCGGGGCCGACGAGCATCACCACCTCGCGGACGTAGCGCTGGTCGCGTTTCGGGTAGGTCTCTTTCAGGCTGCTGTAGAGCAAGCCGGGGTAGGTCATGTCCCAGGTGGTCTCCTGGGGGAACCGGAACTCGCATATCACTTCGGCCGCAGGCGGGTTTACGTATTTTCGTACCTCTGCCATGATCTTCTCCTCAAGGGGTGTAGGATAGAAGGAGACTACTTTAAGGTGACTGCTGCCGGGAGAGCGACGGGACCGCGGCGGTGAGCACCCGTACTTTATCATCCGGGGCGCCCATCCGGATGCAATGGGCGAGACATTCCGCCAGACGGTCCACCTCCTCATGGGGGTCATCGGCGCCGGGATCATCCTCCTTCTCAATGACCGATGGGCGTTTGTCTTTTTGAGCACCGTGCTCGTCGCCGTCTTCCTCCTCTGCGACGCCTTCACCCGCGGCTACGACGTCCCGGTCTTCTCGCAGGTATTCGACGAGACCGAACGGCAGGGGAAGATCCCGCTCAAGGGCGCCATCGCCTACTCCGCCGGCGCCCTCTTCTGTCTCGCGGTCTTCGGGAGGGAGTACGCTGCGGTCGGGCTCGTCACGGTCGGGGTGCTCGGCAGCGTCTCAACGCTCATCGGGGTCCGGTTCGGCCGGCACGTCCTCCGGGGCAAGAAGTCGCTCGAGGGAACGGCTGCCGGGGCGGCGGCGGCCGCGTTCGCGCTCACCCTCCTTCTCCCGTGGTGGGCGGCGGTGGTGGTGGCGGGGGTCGCCGGGGTCATCGAGGCATACTTCCCGCTCGACGACAACATGGCAATCCAGATCGGGGCGTGCGTGACGCTCGCGGCGGTGGGGGTTATCGCGACGGGACTCTGAGGAGAGGCAGAACTTGAGAAGAGCGGGGCAGTCTAACTGCGGTGGAGGAAAGGGGTCCCGGAAGAGGGGGGAGGGGGAAGGGGGGGCTCCCTTCAGTGCCTGACGCCCCGCTTCTTGAGTTCCTCGGACTTCCGCTTCGAGCACTCCTCGCACCGGAACTCGGGCGCCGGATCGTTGGACTTATCATAGTTCTCCGCACGGACAAGGCGGTAGCCGCGGGCGATCTTCCCGCAGTCCACGCAGCGCACCTCCTCTTTGACCTCCCACTGGGCGGCGAGCGTCTCTGAGGTGAAGATGAACCGGTCGACCCAGAAGAAGATGAGGCCCCCGATGAGGTTGGCGACGATGGTGGCGGCCAGTGCTCCGAGGCCCGCGAGCAGGTAGAGGACACCGGCAAGGAGCGGCGTCGAGAGCTGCCACCGGACGAGATAAAGGCCGTATCGTTTAAAATTTATTTCCACCTATAAAATTCGCCCGGGGATCTCATAAAACCGGGGCCGGCACCCGGCGGGAGGCCGTGCCGGGTGAGGAAAAGGCGGTATGAGAAGCCCCCTTTTTCGTGTGGTTATCCGAGCACAAGGATCCTGCGCGTCAGGCTCCTGTGCACCCGCTGCTCGTGCTCCTGCAGGATGGTGAAGTGCCGGGCGGCGATCGGCGCGATGTCGCGGTGCGTGACGACGACCGCGCGCCTTCCAGGCTTGAGGATCCGCCGGATCTCGGCGAGCGAGCCGTCATAGAGCCGGTCCATGCTCTCCCCGTGGATCCTGACCGACTGGCCGTAGGGGAGGTCGGTCACGACCGAATCCAGGGCGCCGTCGCAGATCGGGACCGCCGTGGCGTCGGCGATCATCACGTCAGAGCCGGGGAGGTTCTGCCGGTAGCCCGCGACCATGGCGGGGTCGAAGTCGCTGCCGAGCACCCGGACGCCGATCTCGCGGGCCTCAAGAAGGATTCCGCCGGTGCCGCAGAAGGGGTCGAAGATCAGTTCCCCCGGCCGGACCAGGGAGATGTTCACGAGCGCGCGGCCCATCCGGGGCATCATCACGCCGGGGTGGAAGAACGGCCGGCGCATGGGGTTCCGGAACTCAAACCCGCCCCGGTCGATCCGCGCAATCACGCGGCCGAAGTAGCAGCGGTCATCCGAGACGACGGCGCGGTACTCTTCGACAGGGTCGCGGAGCGAGACCGGGCCGGCGACCAGACCCCCGATCAGTTTCTCGACCTCAAGGCGGGCCAAGTCCATCCGGGCTCCCTGGATCAGCTTCACCCGGCCGGCGAACGGCTTCTCGGTCCGGATGGCAAGGTCGCGGAGGAGGCCTGTGAGCCCCTCCTTCGAGGGCTCGCACTCGCCGAGGTACTCCATCACCACGTGCGTCAGGGCAAGCCTCCCGACGGCCCCCGGGTCCGGGCACTCCGCGATGGCGACCTGGGTCCGCCGGTCGAGGACGGTGCCCACGCACTCCAGTTCAGCAACCGGGAGATCGGGGTGCTCGCCGGAGAGTTCGAAGAGCAGTTTCATCCTTATGGTATTGGCCCCGCGGGGCGATAAAGCGGGGGGATGACGGATCTATCCTTGATACCGAGGACCCGCTGGATACTGCTGACTGGTACCGCTCCGATTGGGTGCAACTCAAGATCCTGGCCGCCGGGAAGAAGAT